>JALOCE010000027.1 GCA_023227925.1 Candidatus Omnitrophota bacterium | reverse complement strand
AGGGCTCTTAAGTGTTACGGAAAAAATAGACGATCTTGGATTAAGGCTCTCTTTGGAGAATCGGGAGTCCAATGGCTTCCATGAAGACACGGATTTTAAAAAGTTTACCGCCAGCTTAAGTTCTTCTCTGGATATCCCGGATGGTGAATTTAATTTTGACTTAGGTTATCAAGAGAAAGAATTCGGCGCCTTTGATTTTTATACACCAGGAAGTAATTATCCTTCCAAGGAGTGGACTAAGACCTGGCTTTTGAATACGGGCATGGATTTAGAAAAACATGGTTTTCTGATAAAGCCCGGATTTTTATGGCGCCGGCACTACGATAAATTTATGCTGGATAAGACATTTGTGCGCAGCCGCTATTTGGCCCACCACCGCACGGATGTATATACGCCTAATATTTATTTTCAGAAAGAGCTTGCTTATATAGGTAAGCTGGGCTTAGGGTTGGAATATGGCTATGAGGAAATAGACTCAACGACTTTAAACAGGCATCATCGCGGGCACAAGAGTATATTTATGGACACCAGCCGCGATTTCAACGGGCAGTTATCATCCGGTTTATCCTTTCGGCTGGATGATTTTGACGGATTCGGAAAGGTTTGTACCGGCTCAGCTAATTTCAGGTATGGACTTGATGAAAAGAATTCGCTGCAGTTGGCTATATCCAGGAGTATGCGTATACCGTCTTTTACCGAGCTTTATTATACTGATCCCACCACAATAGGCAATTCCGGATTGTCTGCGGAAAGCGCGGTCAATTATCAGGCGGGGTATGATTATAAAAAAGAAGCCCTGTCTTTAGGTGCGCTTTTTTTCTTCCGGCAGGAAAATGATCTTATCGATTGGATAAAACGCGCTCCATCGCAGGCTAAGTGGCAGGCAGAGAATATTAGCGACGACGATGTATTGGGAATAGAAAGCTATTTCAGGTTAAAGATGAACAATTATATTGACTTGGATTGTAATTATGCTTATATTGATAAACTCATTGATAATCAGGGTTTTCTTTATAAATACGGGCCGAATTATATCAAACACTTGGCAAGCGGCGCGCTTGTTTTTAATCTGCCTTTCGGGACAGAGACAATTGGTTTTACTTATAAGAAGAAGCCGGGTCGCAGCGGATGGTTCTTGCTTGATGCGCATTTGGCTTATAAAATCAACAAAAACGCGCAAGTTTTCTTGAATTCGACTAATCTCCTGAATGTGGGATACGAAGAGATAGTGGGCATCCCGCAGCCGGGAAGATGGGTCGAAGGCGGATTAAGATTAGAATGGTAGAAGGGAAGGAGAAAAGCCATGTTTACGCACGTAGTTTTATTCCAGATACACCCTAAAGAGGTCAAGGATTACCGTAAGGATAGTAAGATGTGGGCAGGATACGCCAAAAAAGCAAAAGGTTTTATTGCGTATTTTACCATGAAGCGGCTGGGTTTTAAAGATCAGTACGCTTCGGTGTATGAATGGAAGACTAAGGCCAGCCACGATCGCTTTATGAAAAAATTCCATGAAGGGCTCGTAGCTAAATCCAAGGCCCGTGTTAAAGTCCTGGGTTATTATAACCTGCAGACCATAGACAGGGTCAGCTAAATAGGCGATTTTAAAATGTGTTATAGGCCCGGGTACCCAAAGCACGGAGACGAATCGTCAGAGTAGTAACAATGTAATGTACTGTCTCCGGTATCTGCGTAATACATCATCCATATTGTATATTCTCTGGAGGCGTCCGGGACTTTCCCGTCATCTGTACACCTAATGGCTGTCAAGACAACACGATTGTCTTCGTGAGTGCCGATGGTATACTTATAATAGCTAGTGGTTGTGCAGGTAGTGTCTGCAACCTCAATGCCTAGGTCTCCAAGCCATATGCTATCCATTAAACCATTCTTTAAATAATACTCTTTAGCAAAGTTCCGCATAACGCCTAGGCGCAAAATAGCTTCAGCAGTCCGGCTTTTCTCTACCCAACCTGTGTATTGGGAATAACCTAAGGTGGCAAGGATGCCTAAGATGATGACTACGACTACTAATTCAAGGAGGGTAAAGGATCTGTTTTTTTGTCTGGTTTTCATTTTTGTATTAGCTATTAGTTTATCCCCTACCGTAGGGTTTTGTCAAGGCTAAATTGAGGATATCCTGGATATTTTGCTTTAGTTAAAGAAATTCGCTGGTATAATATTAAATTTATGATAGAAAGAAAACGTGTAGTTGTAGCAATGAGCGGCGGCGTGGATTCTGCGGTAGCAGCTGCCCTGTTGAAAAACCAGGGCTACGAAGTCATCGGGATGACTATGTGTTTCAACCTCGGCGATTCATCGGGGAAGAGGCCCGGCTGTTGCAGCCTCCAGGGCATAGAAGACGCCCGGCGGGTGGCGCATAAGTTAGGCATCAGGCATTATGCCGTAAATATGCAATCTGTCCTAAACGAATGGGTGATCAAGGATTTCTGCCGCGAGTACTTTTTAGGAAGGACTCCCAATCCCTGCGTGCGCTGCAATCAATATATAAAATTTGGCGCCTTATTGAAAAAAGCGCTCTCCCTAGATGCGCAATTTCTTGCTACCGGCCATTACGCCAAAATCATTAAGACAAAGCAGGGTTATCGATTAAAGAAAGCCAGGGATTTATTTAAAGACCAGTCCTATTTTTTATATAGATTAACACAGGCTCAGCTTAAACATGCCCTTTTTCCTTTGGGAAATTATACAAAAGAAGAAACGAGAGAATTAGCCAGAGGGTTTGGGCTAGCGGTAGCGGATAAATTAGGCAGCCAGGAGATCTGTTTCCTGCCTGATGATGATTACCGCCAATTCTTAAAGACGCATATAAAAAAAGAGATAAAACCGGGATCAGTGGTTGATAAAGAAGCTAATATTTTAGGCCAGCACAAAGGAATCGCATTTTATACCATCGGGCAACGCGAAGGCCTGGGTATTGCCAGGGGTTACCCTATTTATATTACTAAAATTGACCCGAAGAATAACCGCATAACCGTGGGCAAAAAAGAGGATGCGTATAAAAGCAGCTTTTTAGTGAAGAGCGCGCATTTTATTTTTAAAGCCCCAAAAAAGAAGATTGCGGTAAAGGTCAAGATAAGGTATAATCACAAAGAAATGCTCGCTGAGGTTAAGCCAAGCGGTGGAAAAATAAAAGTTCGCTTTAAAAATCCGCAGTTTGCAATAACGCCCGGCCAATCCGCAGTATTTTATGATAAGAATATAGTTTTAGGCGGTGGGATCATTGATAAGGTGCTGGATTGATGAATAAAGAAAAATTCAGAGAAACGGAAAACAAGATCAGGGAGCTGAAAAAGAAGCGCGATGCCGTGATCCTGGTGCATAATTATCAGCTTCCCGAGGTCCAGGATGTGGCGGATTTTCGCGGCGACTCTTTAGAGCTAAGCCGTATGGCCGCCAAGACCGATGCAAAAGTGATTGTTTTTTGCGGCGTGCATTTTATGGCGGAGACCGCGTCCATCCTTTGCCCGGACAAAAAAGTAATCATGCCGGATGTAAATGCCGGTTGCCCCATGGCGAATATGATTACCGTCGATGACCTGAAAAAATTAAAGAGAGGACATCCCGAGGCAGTAGTAGTCGGTTATGTGAATACCTCGGCCCAGATAAAAGCAGAATTAGATGTCTGCTGTACTTCTACCAATGCCGTAGCCGTAGTCAACGCCTTTAAAGACAGGAAAGAGGTTATTTTTGTACCGGATAAATACCTTGCGGATTACGTATCTAAACAGACGGGCAGAAAACTTATTTCCTGGAATGGTTTTTGCCCCACGCATATAAAGATCTTACCCGAAGATATAAAGAGGGAAAAGAAATTCCATCCCAAGGCAAAGGTTATGGTGCATCCGGAATGCCTGCCTTCGGTGGTGGCCTTGGCAGATGCAGTGCTTTCTACCAGCCAGATGGCTAAATTTGCCAAAGAAACCGACGCAAAAGAAATGATCATAGGCACGGAAGTAGGCCTTATTTATCGCCTCAAAAAAGATAACCCGGATAAAGAATTCTATCCTGCTTCCGAAGCAGCAGTGTGCCCGAATATGAAACGCACGACCCAGGAAAAGATACTCTGGGCGCTGGAGGAATTAAAAGGAGAGGTAAGGGTCTCTGATAGCATTCGCCAGCGCGCAAAGCAGGCAATAGAGAAGATGCTCGAGATAGTTTAGGTGAACATTCCCGTTGTCTATGAAGATGATTGGTTATGCGTGGTAGATAAACCGGCAGGCCTGGTTGTGATACCCACGCCTCGTCATGAACAGAGGACTCTGACCAGTATCTTAAACGAAGATTTGAAAGAAAAAGGCATCTCTTATCGTCTCCATCCTTGCCATCGTTTAGATAGAGAAACCTCCGGGTTGATAATTTACGCTAAAGGAAAGTCCACCCAGCAGAAAATGATGCTAGAGTTCAAACAAAGAAAAATCAAGAAAACCTACGTTGCCTTTATCGCAGGGGCTCCTTCCAGAAACGAAGGACAGATAAATCTTCCTATTGACGGCCAGGAGGCGATCACCAAATATAAGACTATCGAAAAAATAAAAGATTTTGCTGTTGTAGAAGTTTATCCTCTTACCGGCAGGACAAACCAGATAAGGATACATTTTAAACATATTGGCCATCCGATATTAGGCGAAAGAAAATACGCTTTCAGGCGCGATTTTAAAATTAAGGCCAAGAGACTTTGCCTGCACGCAAAGGCGTTAAGTTTTACGCATCCTATGACAGGTGCGCCTATTCATGTGCATCTTCCGTTAGCAGCGGATATGCAGTCTTTTTTAGAAAATCATACTAAAGCAGGAAGCTAGATATGGATGTAATACAGGCAGTTATATTCGGGGTTGTCGAGGGGATCACGGAATTCCTGCCTATTTCTTCCACCGGGCATTTGATGCTTACCGCCCGGTATCTGGGGATTGCCCAGACGGAATTCGTGAAAAGTTTCGAGATCGCTATCCAAAGCGGAGCAATCCTTGCGGTAGTGGTGTTGTATTGGAAGGTGTTGTTGAAGGACAGGAAAATTTGGGGCAAACTTTTGGCAGCGTTTCTGCCTACCGCAGTCATTGGCGCGTTACTGTATAGGATCATCAAAGGGGTCCTGCTTGACAATAGCGCCGTAGTACTCTGGGCACTTTTCTTGGGAGGTGTACTGCTTATTCTTTTCGAGTATCTGCACCGGGAAAAAGAAGATGCTGCCGCAACTTTGTCGGCAATATCATATCCTCAGGCATTACTGATCGGTTTATTCCAGTCATTTGCAGTTATTCCGGGAGTATCGCGCGCAGCCGCTACCATTGTCGGCGGGCTTATCATCGGGCTCAAGCGCAGGACAATCGTAGAATTTTCTTTTTTACTTGCCGTGCCCACCATGGGTGCGGCGATGACCTTGGATTTACTAAAAAGCGCACCGAGCTTCAACAAAGATCAATTTTTTGTGCTGGCTGTCGGTTTTCTGGTGTCTTTCGCGGTTGCGCTTGTTGCTATCCGGTTTCTGCTTGTTTTTATCAAGAATCATACTTTTATCCCATTCGGGATATATAGGATATTAATAGCCGTCATATTCTGGCTGAAGTATTAGGCAGGAGAAAGAAAATGAGTATATTGGTATTGGGAACCGTTGCCCTGGATACGGTAAAAACACCTTTCGGCAGGAGAAAAAGAATATTAGGGGGGTCGGCTGCGCATTTTTCCATGGTCGCGCGGCTCTTTACTGATGTCCACCTTGTCGGGGTCGTGGGGAAAAATTTTCCTAAAATACACGTCGATTTCTTAAAAAAGAAAAAAATAGTTTTGGATTCGCTTATCAGCTCCGCAGGCAAAACCTTTGAGTGGGAAGGCGAATACAAAGGAGATTTAAATACTGCGGTAACCTTGCGCACGGAATTAGGAGTCCTTGCTACTTTTAAGCCTGTAATTTCAAATAAGCAAAGGAAGATAAAACACGTATTTTTAGCTAATGTCGACCCTGATATACAAAATTATTTCTTAAGCAAAGTAGATTCTCCTCAACTGGTTGGGTTAGACAGCATGAACTTTTGGATCGAACATAAACGCTCTTCGCTTTTACGCCTCTTGAAAAAGGTGGATATTTATGTGGCTAATGACCAGGAGGCGCGGCATTTATCAGGCGAGCACAGCCTTATAAACGCAGCCAAATATTTACATAGCCGAGGGCCCAAAATGATTTTGATCAAGAAAGGTGAGCACGGCGCGTTTCTCTTCAGCGATAAATTTATTTTCTCGCTGCCGGCATATCCTATACACAGGGTTATCGATCCCACCGGCGCAGGCGATACCTTTGCCGGAGGGTTTATGGGGTATCTGGCAAGAGCAAAAAAAATCACCGCCGAGAAACTCAAGAAAGCCGTTGCCTATGGGGTGATCGCCGCGTCTTTTAATGTAGAGGCTTTTGGGGTCGAGAGGACGCACAGCTTAAAAATAGAAGATCTGGATTACAGGTTAAAGAAATTCAGGGATTATGTTTTATTTTAAAGGAGGAGACATATGTTAGAAGAAAAGATCCTTAACGATTATAAAGAGGCGATGAAAAGCAGGGATACGTTAAAAAGTTCGGTCTTGAGTTTCTTACGCGCCGAAATGATAAATGTGGCTATGGCCAAAAATAAAAAAGCCCTTGAAGATAATGATTGTTTAGCAGTGATAAGAAAACAGGTGAAGGCCCGGCAGGATTCCATCACGCAATTCAAGCAAGGTATGCGCCAGGATTTAGCGGACAAGGAAGCCAGGGAATTGGAAATACTAAAGACCTATCTTCCCCGGGAACTCGGCGTAGATGAAGTTAAAAAGATCATCGATGAGGCTATCCTGTCAACCGGCGCTTCAGGCATGAAAGATATGGGCCGCCTGATGAAAGAGGTCGCGGCAAAAACAGCCGGTAGCGCAGATGGTAAGTTGGTCAGCGACTTGGTAAGGGAAAAATTATCAAAGCCCGCTTAAAAAAAGTTTTAATTCTTGACTTGTATCCTATTTAGTAGTATAAAATAAACAAACACACCCCTCATAAGAAACACAAACTTAACCTATGCGTTCAATAAACTTCCAAAAAGAGACGTTAACCGAAAAGGAAAAACGTAATATCGACATCTTAGAGATCTTAAGACGGCGCGGGCCAGTCAGCCGTCCGGATATCTCCAAAGAGATGGGCCTGAATGTAGTTACCATTTCTAACTATATCGACGATTTTATCAGGCAGAGTGTCGTATATGAGAAGGAACTGGATATTTCCGAAGGTGGAAGAAGGCCAGTCCTTTTAGATTTAAATCCCCAGGCGGGTTTTGTGATCGGGACGGGTTTAAACCTGATGAATATGGTAGGGCTCCTGGTAGATTTAAAAGGCAATATCATTACCAAGACGCAAGTCGCCAAGCCCGGCGCTTCGGTCAAAGAAGTCACTGAAGCTTTACTGGCTATTATCCGCGAGATCCTGCGGCGTTCCAAAGAATACACTACTAATATAAAAGGCGTCGGCGTAGGCATTGCCGGTTTAGTGAATAAAAACGACGGCTCCATACATTGGCCGCAGAAAATGGGTAATTATTATACTTATGCCTCGGTGGATTTACCCCTAAGGGACTTGATTGAAAAGGAATTTAATTTACCTGTATTAATCGAGAATGATGCGACAAGCGCTTGTTTCGGCGAATATTGGCTGGACTTGGCGCATGGCGTAAAAAATATCATCTACATGTTCTCCGGGGTGGGCTGCGGCATAATGGCCAATGGCGAACTTTACACAGGCAGCCACGGTTATGCCGGAGAGACATCGATATATAATTATAAAGAAGCCGATCTCCTGAACTGTAAAACAGCGCAGGGGTGTTTTCTCAAGCGTTCCGAGATAGACCTGGGGATTATCGAAGAAATTAAGGCAAATTTAAGCAATGACAAAGAGGCAGCAAAAGATTTTTTTCAACTTACCGCAAGCAATATGGATAACCTGGATCTAAAAAGCGTCTTTATTGCCAACCGCGCAAGAAATAATATCGCGGTTTCTGCTTTTAATACCGCCGCTAAAAGATTAGGGATCAAGATTGCGGCTTTGGTAAACCTGCTGAACCCCGAGGTAGTAGTTATCGGCGGGGGGCTGGAAGAGGCAGGAGAAGATTTTTTAAATAAAGTAAACCAGACAGTAAGAGAATGGGCTTTCCGTGAGACTACGGATGACTTGCAGATCGTATATTCTCAATTAAGGGAGAACGCCGTGGCTTTAGGTTCGGCAAGCCTGGTGATCGAGAAAGTGTTTGCCCAATTGTAATAATAGAGGAGGCCTGATGGAAGGCAAGACAAAATTTATTATACTGGCTCTTACAGGCATATTATTAGTCAGCCTTTTTCTCAACTGGCAGGTTTATAATTCTAAAATCGAGATAGAGCGGGACAGGAACATATTAAAACAAGAGAATGCCTCTTTAAGCAGCAAGGTCGAAGAGGGCATTAAGGATAACCGGGATCTTAAGGATAAAATCAGTAGCTTATCAAAAGACGTAGAGAGGCTTACCCGCGATAAAGACGAAATACAGAAAAAGATTGATTTGCTAGGCAAGGAAAAAGAAGATTTGGCGCGTAAATTAAAAGCTCAAAGCCAGCAGCAGATGCAACCGGCTGTTATAACTGGTATTCCTGCTGTGCAGGAAACAAAGTCTGTTTCTTTACCGGTTGTAAATGATGCTTATTGGGCTGGTGTTCTAAAGGCAAAAGCTAACCTGGAAGTGCAGTTAGGCAATATCAGCGAGAAACTAAAAAGCCTGGGTTTAAATAATGAACAGCTCAAGAAGGATAAAACTGCGCTGGAGCTCCAGATGAAGAGCCTCGATAGCGAGAAACAAGAGTTAAAACGGCAATTAGAATACAATCAGAAGTCACTGGATAATTTGGCCCAGGAATTAGTGAGAGAAAAGAACGATAAGTTTCAGATGCAGGGGAATTTAGAAAATGGCTTATCTACTTTAAAGAATGAAAACGCTATGCTTAAAAAGCAATCGGATAGTCTGAATAATCAGAAAATAAGTTTGGAAAACAAACTTGCGGGTATGGATAATAAAGTCGCTTCGTTTGAAAAAGAGAAATCAGAATTAGAAAATAAGTTGCGCGTGATGGATTCATTGGTACAGGAAAATATTTCACAGATGGGTGGTTTCAAGAAGAAGCTGGAGGCTGCAGCGTATAAGTCAGAAACAGAAATGGCCGAAGCTAAGAATAAAGGCGCGGTAGAGTTGCCGGCTATAGTAGTGCGCCCTAAAACACCAACAGTAAGGTCTGTTTCTTCTATAGGCTTATCAGGCAAAATCCTAAGCGTAAAACAAGAGAGTAATTTTGTAATTATTGACCTGGGCGAAGAAGCAGGCGTAAAACTGGGCGATTCTTTTAAGGTGTACAAGAATAATAATAAGGAAATCGCTACTGTTGAAGTCATACAGCTGCGCCCGGATATTGCAGCCTGTGACATAAAGGCCCAAACCGGCTCGATTAGTATCGGCGATACGATTAAATAAATTCGTCTTAATATATATCTATAAATGGTACACATCAAAAAGAGACCCTCCGACATCCCCTCCATAGAAGATGTTGCGCGCCTTGCGGGAGTATCCATTACTACCGTCTCGCGCGTAATAAACAAAGCCACTTCAGTTAAAGAGAAGAACCGTGTCAAGGTCCTGGATGCTGTCAAACAGCTTAAGTTTCAGCCTTCTATATTTGCCCAGCGGCTGGCCACAGGCAAAACCAATGAAGTAGCATTGATCATGCCGCGCTATGAAGGCATATTTTATTCTTTTTATGCCCTGGAGTTGATCCGCGGTATAGGCACGCTCTGCGAAGCATTGAAGTTAGACCTGCTTTTGCATATCACAGATGTCCGTTCTATTCTTAGCGTAAGGGGAGTGGGGGGAATTATTTTTGCCGATGTTATTGGCAATCGCCACCAGCTTGAAGATGCCTTATCGCGGGGTATCCCTTGCGTAGTGCTCAATAATTACGTCGAAGATTTAGAGGTCAGCTGTATTGCCATAGATAATATCGGGGGTGCCGAGGCAGCAGTAAATTATTTGATCGGTTTGGGGCATAAAAGGATCGCGCATATAAGCGGCGATTTAGTCACCCAGGCGGCAGCGCAGCGTTTCGAAGGGTACAAGAGCGCATTAAAGAAAAAAAATATTGCGCTTTCCGAAGACATAATATTTAAGACAGATTATTCGCGCGGCCAGGCCCGGATGGCAGCAGAAAAATTACTGAAGATGCCTAATCCTCCCACTGCGGTATTTGTTGCTTCTGATTCTATGGCCCTTGAAGTAATGGCAGTGGCAAAAGAATTAGGCCGTTTACTGCCGCGTGATTTATCTATCGTGGGATTTGACGATAATCCCTCCGGCCTTTATGGCCCTGTGGCTTTAACGACGGTCAGGCAGCCTTTGATTAGAATGGCAGAGGAGAGCGTCAAGGAATTAAACCGTTTGATGACGGAAAAAAAATCCAAGGTAAAGAAAATATTTCTTCCTGCGGAATTAATAATCAGGGAGTCTTGCCAGCCTCTCAAATCAACTTAGAGGGTAAATACAATTTATTGTGCTCTAAAAATCAAATAATACCATATATTGTATTTTTTTCTTGACAAGTAGAAATGCGACAGTTATAATTATTTTTAATCTAACTAGTGGAGGGAAAGAATGGCGCTAAAATTATCAGAGAATGCCCTGAAGGTATTAGGGCGAAGATATCTGAAGAAAGACGAACAAGGCAAGCCTGTTGAAACGCCTGAAGAAATGTTTCTGCGTGTAGCGGATGCGATCGCCCTGGCGGATAAAGGCTACGGCAAAACAGAAGAACAAGTTTCACAGTTAAGAGATGCTTTTTATCGCATCATGACCGAACTCGAATTCATACCTAATTCTCCATGTTTAATGAACGCGGGCAGAGAGATCGGGCAGCTCTCCGCATGTTTTACGCTCCCTATCGATGATTCTATGGAATCGATATTTGAAACATTGAAAGTCACCAGCCTCATACACAAATCAGGCGGCGGCACCGGATTTTCTTTTTCCCGCCTCAGGCCGAAGAACGCAGTGGTCAAGACCACCGGCGGGATCGCCTCAGGCCCGGTCTCCTTCATGAAAGTTTATGATGCTGCGACTGAAGCCGTAAAACAGGGAGGCACGCGCCGCGGGGCGAATATGGGCATCTTAAGGATTGACCACCCCGATGTATTGGAATTTGTTACCTGCAAAGAAGACAATAAGCAGATTACCAACTTTAATATTTCCGTCGCTGTTACCGACGCTTTTATGGATAAGCTAAAAGCGCTCCAAGACTGGGACCTGATCGATCCGCACACGCATAAGACAGTAAAACGCCTTCCTGCCAAAGAAGTATTCGACCTGATAGTAAAACAGGCGCATAAAAACGGCGAGCCGGGGATAATTTTTATCGACCGGATCAATCAGTATAATCCCACGCCGAAATTAGGCAATATCGAAAGCACCAATCCTTGCGGAGAACAGCCGCTTTTACCTTACGAGAGTTGTGATCTCGGCTCTATAAATTTAGCAGTGATGTATAAGAAATCCGGATCGCGCCCGGAAATCGATTGGGATAATTTGAAGGAAGTAACGCATCTGGCTGTGCACTTTCTGGATAATCTTATCGACGTGAATAAATTCCCCCTGGCCCAAATAGAAAAAGCCACCAAGAGCACGCGTAAGATAGGTTTAGGGGTAATGGGCTGGGCGACTCTTTTAATCCGTCTGGGCATTCCTTATAATAGCGATGAAGCAGTCGCCTTGGCGGAAAAAGTAATGTCATTTATTTTAGACGAGGCAAATAAGAAATCCTTAGAGCTGGGCAAAGAGAAGGGGACGTTCCCGGCCTTTAAGGGCAGTATCTACGATAAAAAAGATAATTCTTCGAAGATGCGTAACGCCACTTTAACCACTATTGCCCCGACCGGAACGATCAGTATCATTGCCGGCCCCTGCTCTTCAGGTATCGAGCCGCTATTTGCTATTTCTTATTACCGTAATGTAATGGATAATGACAAATTGGTAGAGGTAGATCCTTTATTTGAAGCAATGGCAAAGGATAGAGGTTTTTATAGCCGGGAACTGATGGAGAAAATTGCCGAAAGCACTTCTATCCAGGATATCGAAGGTATACCCGAAGATATAAAAAGAATATTTGTTACTGCTCATGATATATCTCCTGAGTGGCATGTACGTATGCAGGCGGCGTTCCAGAAATACGTGCATAACGCCACCTCTAAGACTATAAACTTTCCTCACGAAGCGAATATCGAAGATGTGCGTAAGAGTTATATCTTAGCTTATGAGCTGGGCTGTAAAGGTATTACCATATACCGTGACAAGAGCCGTGAAGAACAGGTTTTGAATGTCGGCCACAAAGAGCAAAAGCCGCAAGCTAAAGATTTTGATACGAGAAGAGAGATTGCCCCTCGTCCCCGGCCAGAGGTAATTATCGGCACCACGACTAAGGTCGCCACGGGTTGCGGCAATTTGTATGTGACGATAAATGTGGATGAAGAAGGCGAACCTTTCGAACTTTTTACCCAAATGGGAAAAGCCGGCGGTTGCGCTGCCTCCCAGCTTGAAGCTATAGGCAGGTTAGTGTCTTTGGCTTTTCGTGCCGGTATCGAGGTAAAGTCTATTATTGAGCAATTGCGCAATATCCGCTGCCCCAGCCCTTCCTGGGAGAAAGGCCAGAGAATATTCTCTTGCGCCGATGCTATTGCCCGCGTGATAGAAAAGAGGTTAGTCAATAACCAAATTAAAGTACCTGTAGAGACTACGCCTATAGCTATGAAGCATTCCCGTGAAGACGAGCCTGTTGTAATCACGGATTTCGATGATCACGGAAATATCGTAGGCGTATGCCCGGATTGCGGCGGGGCATTACGGCACGAAGAAGGATGCCAGAAGTGCCATGCCTGCGGTTTCTCTAAATGTTAATATGAAAAAAATAATATATGTAGTTTTAGACGGTTTAGGCGATTTACCCATTAAGGAATTAGGTGATAAGACTCCTTTGGAAGCAGCGTTTACCCCGAATATGGACCGCCTCGCCCAAAAAGGCAGGACTGGTTTAGTTTATCCGGTAGGAAAAGGTATTGCCCCGGAATCCGATATTGCGGTAATCAGCCTCTTGGGTTATGACGCGCATAAATATTATACCGGGCGGGGGCCGTTGGAATCTTTTGCGGAGGGCCTGACTGTCAACGACGGGGATGTAGCCTTCCGGGTAAATTTCGCTACTGTAGCCGAAGACGGCAAGACCATCAAAGACCGCCGGGTGGGAAGGAATCTGACTACCGAGGAAGCTACTGCCCTGTCTAAGGAAATTAATGCTAAAGTTACTTTATCCGGCGCTACTTTTGAATTCAAAAATACTATCGGCCACAGGGGGATTTTGGTCATCCGGGGCGTGCGTTCTAAATTATCCGGCTGGATCACTAATACTGACCCGGCTTATGACCGCGAAGGCGTCTTTGGAGTAGCCAAGGAAAAATTTGAAAATCTGGTCGCTGAATCAGTGCCTATGCCCGGGTATGAAAATTCCGCGGAAGCCAAAGCAGCGGCAGCTTTTTTAAATGAATTTACGCGCGAATCGCATAAAGTGTTAAATGAGGCAGCGGTGAATAAGAAGCGCATATCAGAAAACAAAATGCCCGGCAATATAATCCTCTCCCGCGATGCCGGCGACCATCTGCCTAAATTTCCCGATATAAAGAGTGTCTATAATTTGGAATTCGGCTCGTTTGTGCAGATGCCGGTAGAAAAAGGCATTGCGCTTCTAACGGGCATAGATATAATCGCCGTTCCTGATTCTACGGGGCACTTGGATGTGGATTATCCGATCTGGGCTAAGGTGGCGTTGGATTCGATAAAAAAATACGACGGGATCTATGTCCATATCAAAGGCCCTGATGAGCCGGCCCACGACGGTGATTTCCGGAAAAAGAAAGAGATCATCGATTATATCGATAAGTATTTCTTCGGCAATTTATTGCCGAAATTGGATATTGCCAATACTATTCTGGCAGTAACAGCAGATCATTCCACTGTCTGCGCCATCAAGGCGCATTCAGCTGACCCTGTGCCATTATTGGTATCAGGCGGTAATATCAAGCCCGATGGCAGTCTAAGTTTTTCTGAAAAGGCAGCCCGCCTGGGATCCATCGGCGAACTGCGCGGGCAGGATATCATGCCTCTCCTTGTAAAATCCGCCTCGGATTAATTTTCAATATCAAAAACTCAAAAATTTAGATTATGGATAGATATGATTGTATAGTCATTGGTGCCGGTCACGCTGGCATTGAGGCTGCGCTGGCTTCGGCGCGGATGGGTTGCTCGACCCTCATGCTTACCTTAAACATTAAGACTGTAGGCCTGATGAGCTGCAATCCCGCTATTGGCGGCGTAGGCAAAGGCCAGCTAGTCAAAGAGATCGATGCCTTAGGCGGTGAAATGGCGCATGCAGCAGATGCCTGCGGGATCCAATTCCGGATACTCAATGCTTCTAAAGGAGCGGCCGTGCAGTCTTCGCGGGCGCAAATAGACAAAGAGATGTATGGGAATTATATGTATGAGAGGGTCAAGAAACAGAAGAATCTTTTTATAGAAGAGAAAGAAGTAAGCAGGTTATTGGTTAAAGATAATGTTGCCAGGGGAGTGGTTGTAGGCGATAGCAAGGAAATCAGCGCTCTTTGTGTGATAATTTCTCCCGGGACATTCCTTGACGGCCTTATACATGTGGGCCTGGAACACAAGAGCGGCGGCAGGATCAATGAACCCGCTTCAGTCGGTTTAGCGAGGAATTTAAAAGAGCTGGGGTTTAATCTCCTGCGTTTTAAAACCGGGACCTGCCCGCGCCTGGATAAAAATTCCATAGATTTTTCCAAGCTCATTGTCCAGAAGGGCGATGAGCCGCCAAGGCCATTTTCTTTTTCTACCGAAAAGATTACGCAAGAACAAGTCCCTTGCTATATTACTTATACGAATAAGAACACGCACCAGATCATACGCCAGAATTTAGACCGCTCGCCGCTTTATGCCGGAAAAATCCAAGCTACCGGCGTGCGCTATTGCCCTTCCATAGAAGACAAAGTTGTCAAGTTCGCGGATAAACAGAGGCACCAGGTATTTTTAGAGCCGGAGGGTTACGATACATCCGAGGTTTATCCCAACGGCCTATCGACGAGCCTGCCCGAGGATGTCCAGTTGGAAATCCTGCATTCCATCGAGGGTTTAGAAAACGCCCGGGTGATCCGCTTCGGTTACGGGATAGAACATACGGTTGTGGAGCCGACGCAGCTTTTTCCCACCCTGGAGACAAAATTGATTAAAAATTTATATCTTGCCGGCCAAATCAACGGCACGACAGGCTACGAAGAGGCAGCGGCTCAAGGGTTAGTTGCCGGGATCAATGCCGGTTTAGCCGTTAAAAATAAAAGGCCGCTTATTTTAGATCGCGCCTCTAGTTACATAGGCGTCTTGATAGACGATCTGACTACCAAGGGGACGCTCGAGCCCTACCGGATGTTTACTTCGCGCGTTGAATACCGTTTGATTTTACGCGAGGACAACGCAGATATACGTTTGGCAAAAACAGGTTATGATTTAGGCCTGGTAAGTAATAAAGATTATCAAAAAATAGAAAGAAAGCTCGAGGCTATTAAATTAGGATTCAGCCTTTTGCATAAAACCCATTTGAAGCCTACGGCAGGAGTTAATGCTCAATTAGCCGGTTTAGGAACATCGCCTATAAAGAAGGTGGTCAGTTTAGAGGAGATCTTAAAGAGGCCGCAGGTGACTTTAGAAAATTTAATGGCGCTGGAGGGCGTAGATTTAAATATCCCCGAATTTGCTTTGCGCCAGGTGGAAATCGAGGTAAAATATAGCGGATTTATCCAGAGGCAGCTTGCGGAAGTAGAAAAATTTAAGAACCTTGAGAAGATAAAGCTACCCATAGAGTTAGATTATGCGACTATTCCCAGCCTCTCCCGCGAGATAAAGGAGAAATTAAATAAATTCAGGCCGCTTAATTTAGGCCAGGCCTCGCGCATTTCCGGGGTTACTCCGGCGGCAATTTCAATTTTAATGGTTTTTTTAAGGAAGTTTAATGGATAAAAAGAAAAATTACTTAGCCGTAAAAAAATTGTGCAATGGCCTCGGCGCGGATTTATTCGGCGTTGCCGATATCCGTGGAATAAAAAAAGATTTTCTGTTGGCTGCCAATACGATTGAAAAAGTAGACAATGCTATAAGTATAGGGGCAAGGCTATCGCAGGGCGTATTGTCAGAAATATCCTCCAGCCCCACGCGTTTATATTTTCATCACTACCGCAGCTTGAATACATTTCTCGACCAGCTAACGCTAAGGGTATGTAGTTATATACAGGAGAAAGGCTATATCGCTATACCTATACCTGCTTCGCAGATTTTGGATTGGCAGAAACAAAAAGCCCACCTTTCGCATAAGGCTGTCGGGTTTTTGGCCGGACTGGGTTGGATAGGGAGGAATAATTTATTGGTAAATAAAAAAATCGGCAGCCAGTTTCGCCTGGCCTCTATTCTGACCGATATGCCGCTTAAGACAGATAAACCGGTTAAAGAAGATTGCAAAGAATGCCGGCGTTGCGTTGCTGCCTGCCCTGCACAGGCGATCGGTATTGATGCGGTTAGTTTCGATCATCTAAAATGCTTTGAAAAATTGAAAGAATTCCAAAAACAACGTTTGGTCGATCAATATATCTGCGGCGTATGCGTCGGTGCCTGCCATGCTTAAAATTGGCAGTTTAAAATTATCCTCTCCTTTTATTCTTGCTCCTATGGCCGGAGTAAGCGATCTTCCTTTCCGTATGCTTAACCGTAAATTCGGCTGCGAGCTGGCGTTTATCGAGATGCTCAATGTGCGTTCTTTAAGTTACAAGAGCAAAAGGACGAGCTTTATGCTTTCTACGGAGGCCGGCGACCGGCCTTTAGGTATGCAGATTTTAGGCAAAGAGCCGCGTTTTATCCTGCGTGGCTTAGAAGTACTAAAGAAATATAAATTTGATATTTTGGATTTCAACGCTGCCTGCCCGGCAAGGAAAGTTGTGGCAAGGCAGGAGGGCGCAGCCCTTTTACGGGAGCCGAAGCGTTTAAAAGAATTACTGAAGGTAGTGGTAAAAAATTCCTCGGTGCCGGTTACGGTAAAGATACGCAGCGGCTGGGATGAAAATTCTGTCAATGCCCGGGAAGCCGCTCTTTATGCCGAAGAGGCGGGTATCAGCGCTTTATTTATCCATGGCAGGACAAGAGCGCAAGGTTACAGCGGCAAGGTGGATTATGAAGCGATCAGGAGCGTAAAAAAAGCCCTGAAGATCCCGGTAATCGCCAGCGGCGACATTTTCTCTGCTGTTTTAGCCAAACAGATGTTCGAGGAGACAGGCTGCGACGGGGTGGCTATCGCGCGCGGGGCGTTGGGAAACCCCTGGATATTCAAAGAAATATCCGCGTTTTTGAAAAACGGCCGGGTAATCCAGCGGCCCGAACTGAATGAAGTGGTTAAAGTGATGGTCGGCCATTTAAACGCCTGCGTTGATTATCATGGCACAAGGATCGGCGTAGTAGTGTTCCGCAAATTTTTTGCCTGGTATACAAAAGGATTCCGCGTAGTGAGGGTATTCAGAGAAAAAGCCTGCCATGCCAAGACTAAAGAAGAGATGCTACGGGTAATCGAGGAGTTTGGCGCCGCGCATCGTTAGCCCCTGCCTTAATATGCCCTTGACCCTGGGCTTTGCGTGTTGTATTATATATAAGTTATGAAAAAAAGAATTATTGCCTGGTTGAAGAGACAGGTAAGAGAAGCAGGGGCAAAAGGTATAGTTTTGGGCCTAAGCGGCGGAGTGGATTCTGCGGTGGCAGCCTCTTTAGCTAAAGAGGCAGTCGGCAAGAGCAGGGTCTTGGGCTTAGTTTTGCCCTGCCATAGCCATGCGCAGGATTTAAAAGACGCGAGCTTAGTCGCCAGGAAGTTGGGTATAAAATTAAAGGTCATCGATCTTTCAAAAATATACGATAATATAACGGGTATTTTACCTAAGGCTAATAGCCTATCCAGGGCAAATATTAAACCGCGCTTACGGATGATGGTTCTCTATTATTTTGCGAATCAGCTTAATTATCTGGTCTGCGGCACAGGGAACAAATCAGAGTTAATGGTGGGGTATTTTACTAAACATGGTGACGGGGCAACGGATTTATTGCCTATTGGCGCTTTATTGAAGAGGCAAGTGAGGGCATTAGCTCAAGAATTAGGAGTCCCCGAGAATATCATTGCTAAACCTCCTACTGCAGGCCTTTGGCCGGGCCAGACCGATGAAGGCGAAATGGGTGTTACCTATAATGAATTGGATGATATATTGGAGCGGCTTTTGAATAAAAGGAAGCAGGTAGCTCCACAAGCTAAATTAAAGAAGATAACTTCGATGGTAAAGAGCTCCGAGCATAAAAGGCAGGGGCCTAAGATTTGTTATCTTTAAATCGAGGAGGGTAAAATGGACGAGATATTAGAGATATTGGAGAAGGATGCGCGCACGACCCCGGAAGAGATCGCGAAAATGCTCAAGAAAAAAACGCAGAGCGTAAAGGATGCGATAAAAAAACTGGAAAAAGAAGGAATAATCTTGCGTTATAAAGCGGTCATAAATAATGAGTTGGCCAAAGATACGGATTCCAGTGTGCGGGCATTAATCGAAGTGAATATTATCCCGCAAAAAGACCTGGGTTTTGATAAGATTGCCGAGCGTATATATTCTTTTCCTGAGGTTGCCAGTTGTTACCTTATCTCGGGGACATATGATCTATTATTGATCGTTGAGGGCAAGGATCTGCATACGGTTGCCAGGTTTGTCGCGGAAAAATTAGCCCCGCTTGAAAATATCAGAGGCACCGCAACGCATTTCCTTTTGAAAAAATATAAGGAAGATGGA
>JALOCE010000156.1 GCA_023227925.1 Candidatus Omnitrophota bacterium | reverse complement strand
CAAGTTTATTTTAAAACCTTTATGGGAAACAATCCGCTATTGCCGCTTAGCTTTTAAATATTTCTTCAGGAAAATCTATGCTTTTATTTTTGGCATAGCCGCGTTCTTTATGGTCCCGGTTATTGCCTTTGGGGTATCCTTATTCATTATCGAGCGGATAGCCGGGGGTATCTTTGCCGGATTTTTATTTTCTTCCCGGAAAAAGAGAGTGGTAACCTCTTTTGATGATTTAAATATAAGCGTCGTAATCCCCAATTACAACGGTATCGACTTATTAAAAAAGTGCCTCGCTTCTATTTATGCAGCGGATGGATTTGGCGATGGCAATCATGAAGTCTTAGTCGTGGATGATGCGAGTGTTTATGACGTAGCAGATTGCATTAAAGATGAATTTCCGAAAGTGCATGTTATACGCAACAGGCGTAATCAGGGGTTCGGGAGGAGTTGCAATAAAGGCGTAAGCCGGGCCGAGGGAGAACTGATAGTCCTGTTGAATAACGACATTATAGTTTCTAAAGATTTCTTAGGGCCCTTAAAAGCGCATTTTAAGGATGAAGATGTGTTTGCGGTGGCCCCTAAGTTGTATTATTGGGATAGAAAGACATTCAATTACGGCATGCAGATGGGCAGGTTTAAAGATGGGTACCTGAATTTGTGGAATGAAGCTGAGACAGGTAATGGTGATAGGGTAGCAGAGACCGCTCCTACTGTTTTCGCGGTTGGGGGAGCGATGGTATTTCGAAAGAATGATTTCTTATGGCTGGGCGGATTTGACGATATCTATCGTCCGAATTGCTGGGAGGATATCGATATTTCATACAGGGCGCAAAAACGGGGCCTGAAAGTTTTGTATGAGCCTAAGAGCTTGGTATTTCATAAGGGCGGGGCAACGGTTAATTATGTCCGGCACAAAGAGATAAAGAATGAATTATTGTTTATGTGGAAGAATATAACGGATGGCAGGATGCTTATAAGCCACCTGGCCCATCTTCCGGGATTCCTCTATCGCGGTAAACACAGCAGCAGGGTTACATTTTTGAGGGGTTATCTCTGGGCGGTAGACCATTTGATCCCCGCTTTGATCAATAGATTCCGTGAACGGCCATACCTGGAGGTTTCCGATAAGAGGATTCTTGATAAATGCATGCTTTACTATCGGAATTTCAAGCGTAACAATTATATCCATCAGAGAAAGAAAACGATCCTTTTGATCACGCCGTTTATCCTTTATCCGTTAAACTGCGGAGGAAAACTGAGGATCTATAATCTCTATAAACGCCTGGCAAAAAATTATAACCTGGTCCTTTTATCCTTGATCCATCACGCAGACGAAGTAAAACATATCCCATTCCTTGAGGGGATATTTAACGAAGTCTATGCTATCCATACAAAGACCCCTAGTAATGATATTTTCTTTCCCGAACGCTATAAATATTCTTTTAGCAGTTTTTTGATAGAGAGGATGAATGAAATACAGGAAAGGCTGCCCGTTGACATCGTGCATATAGAGTCGAATGAATTGCTTTACCTGACGGAATACGTCAAGCATATACCGGTAGTTTATACAGAACACGACGTCAGTATTATTTCTTATCGTAGCTCTTACTATCACAGGGGCCTCTTTGATTCGTTGTCTTCTTTTGTCGATTATTTGAAACTAGTTTATTACCATAGCGCCATTTATAAAAATATTGACCACGTGATCACTCTTTCAAAGCAGGATCAAAAAGTTATCGATGCATTTTCTCCGCAGGCTGTTTCTTCTCTTATCCCTACCGGCGTAGACTTAGAGCATTTTAAATTCGTGGAAAAATCAGCTAAGACCAAGAGCCTGATTTTCGTAGGCCATTACCCGCATTACCCGAATGAAGAAGCCGCTGTTTATTTCTGCCATGAAATCCTGCCCTTGATCAGAAAGGCGATGCCGGAAGTAACCGTGAAGTTGATCGGTTCCTGCCCTACCGAAGAAGTGATCAAACTTTCCAGGATAAAGGGGGTGGAGCTTATCGGCGAAGTGGCTGATGTCAATCCTTATCTCCGGGATGCCTCTTGCTTCGTGACTGCTTTTAAGCGGAGCGCCGGTATAAGAGGCAAGGTTTTAGAAGCGATGGCTTGCGGCACGCCCGTTGTTTCTACGACTCGCGGCGCTTATGGGATCGATGCGGTAAACGGCAAGGATATCCTTATCGCGGATAACCCGCGGGATTTTGCCGATTCTGTTATCCGGATTCTTAAGGACGATAAATTGTATAGAGATATTGCTCATAGCGCCAGAAAATTGGTTGAAGATAAATATGGCTGGGATAAGATTACAAAAAAGCTGGATTCGGTTTATCAACGGATAACGCAAGATGAAGCGATGGAATTAAGCAATGGTAGAGAAGGCGGCAATATAAGCGATAATGCCATACCTGGTACAGGGGCGGCTATTACACAAGATACAGGAATTGAAAAGGGCAGAGAAGGCGAAAAGGAGACTACGGTCGCGCTTTTGACGGAAAAAGACAATGCCTCGCCCAGAGATGATATGTTGGCTGAAAGAGTTGTCGAGAGGATAGATAGGATTATCGCTCTTTCCTTAGAGCAACTAGGCAGGGACAAAAATCAAAAAAAAGATCCCCGCGCCGAAGAACTCCACATCGAGCTGACGCATTCCTGTAATAGCAGTTGTATTACCTGCGATATCTGGGATTCCCACAAGAGGAATAATAAGAGTGTTAAAGATGAGCTTTCGCTGGAAGAGATCAGCGGGTTGATCCGGAAGTCCGGATACCTGAAAAATATAAAAACGGTTGTATTATCGGGCGGGGAACCATTTTTAAGAAAAGATATCGTTGATATATGCAATTTGATTACCGTGGCTTTACCTCAGGCGGCTATAGGAATACTTACGAATGGGCTTGATACCGAAAATATAATCTTTAAGACAAAAGAAATTTTAAAAAATTCCAGGCCTGGATCTTTATGGATCGGTAGTTCCCTCGACGGCCTGGAGGCAGCGTATGACAAAATAAGAGGGACCAAAGGCGGATTCAGATGTTTTGTCAATACCGTAGAGCGTTTCAAAAGAGAGCTGCCGCAGGTAAAATTCAGTGTAACTTTTGTGCTTACTCCTTTTAATATGGAGCAGCTGATTCCGGCGTGGGAGTTTGCGGATAGATATGGCCTGGATTTCTTTGCTCAATTTGGCGTATCCAAGCCCGCCAGGTCCCCGGAGGTATTTGAGTGGAGGCAGGAGGATTTTATAAAAATAAGAGGATACACCAGGCAGATAATCAATAAGCTCGTAGCTTCCGGATACGCTACTGGTGTTCTTAGTGATACTCTTTTTCCGGTAAGTAATAAAATAAATCTCCTGACAAAGATTTATTACTGGCAGCATCTGGTTGATTTTCAGGAGAAACCAGAAAGGTTCTTCTCAAAC
>JALOCE010000025.1 GCA_023227925.1 Candidatus Omnitrophota bacterium | reverse complement strand
CGTGGTCGTCGCCGCGGACCAGGAAGAAAGATACGCTCGTCCCGGCCGTGGGCGCGCTGCCCCCCGTCGTGATCTTGTAAAAGACCTGGAGCTTCCCCGCGACCGGCGAGGTCCCGGCGACCTGAGGGGAGACCCGCCCGGCCCCGTCGGCCAGAGAGGCGAGCGTGATGGTCAGGGCGCTTGAGGCCCCGATCTTTTGCAGGATTTCGTTAGCCATGATTTCAACCCTCCAGAACTTCGATTTCCGACTCGACGACAAAACCAAGCGGAGGCAAGACGTCGACCGTAATGGTCGCCGACCGCTCCGAGAACATTCCTTGAGAGTCTAGCGCCCGGACGTGAATGGGGAATTCGCTCGAGGGGAGGAACCCCGACCAACCGGGACCGAGGACCCGGTCGAGCAGGCGCGCGCCGGACCAATAGGTCCCGACCCGGAGCTCATAACCGACCGCCCCCTCGACCGGATCCCAGGAGAGGGTCAAGCGGCCGGGCGAGACGAAGGCCTCCAGGCCGGAGGGAACGCCGGGCGAGCGTGGCGCCCATTCCTGGGCCGTGGACGAGGTCGCCGCGGCCGACCCTGTCGGGACCGACCCCGCTCCGGCACTGAGGACCTGGAGCTCGAGCGCGCCGCCTGGAGGCATGGCCCAGGGGAGCGCGGCCGAGGACCCGGTCCCACGATAAATCAGGGCCCACCGCCCGCCCTCGGGCCGGGCGTAGACCATGACCTCGCGGCCGGCGAGCTCGGGCGGAGGAACCCAGGAGACCCGGTGCTCGCCCCCGCCCTCCGGGTCGAGCGCGACCTCGAGCATGGGCGCCGGCGGCGGGACCGGGTCAGGGAGCGGGTCCTCGTCGGTCGGGCCGAACTCCTCGACCTCCTCGAGGTCGAAGACGTCATCGGAATACGGGACCAGAGTGAGCTCGGCCGAGAGGTCCTCGAGGAGTCGGATCCGGGCGATCTGGTAATCGCGGAGGAGCGCCTCGTCGCGCCCGATCCCCACCACCGCCCCGATCGACCAGGAGAGCGCCGGCGCGGCGAAGGCGATCGGCGTCCCGGCCGGATAGTCCCCTGCCGGCGAGGAGACCACCCGCTCGACCCACCCGGCCGCGGTCTCGACGACGATCCGATAGGTCGCGGCCGCGGCGAGGGTCACGTCCCGATCGAGGACGATCTGGGTCTGGGTCGCGCCCGCCTCGCGCGCGCGCATCGACTCGGTTCCCCACTCGAAGAACTGGACGACGTCGGTCTCGAGGCCGACCCGGTCGCCGAGCTCCGCGGCGAGCGCCTCGAGGCCCACCGTCAAGGTGATATGGTGATCCTGGATCCGCTCCTGGAGATGCCGGAAGATCCCGATCCGGCGCGCCTGAGAAACCCGGGTCACGCCGAGGACCTGGATCGTCTCCGCCCGGACCGGCTCGGCGCCGAGCTTCCACGGTTCGAAAACGCCGATGGCGAGCGGGTCCTCGATCGAGACGATCTCGGTCTCGAAGTCGGCCGCCTCGGAGAGGATCTGGACGTCGATGATATTCGGCCGGACCCGATTATCCTGAAAGGTAATCTGGAGGTCCCTCGAATTCGCGCGCGTGAAGACCTGGGTCCGGTCGACCGGATGGTCCCATCGAACGGTCAGGATGCTCCCGACGAGGATCGGGACCGCGTCGCCGGTCCGGCAGATCGTCCGGATCGTTTCCCACGCCGGCGCGCCCGAGTCGAGAACGAAGTCGCACCGGCACCGCGCCTCCAGGCCGCCCTCTCCATCGTCGACGAGCTCGTCGCACCAGTCGGCCCACTCGGCGAATTTCTCCGCGTCGATATTCGCGAGCGTGAAATGGTTCCCAAGGCCTCCGCGCCTCGAGGTCAGGAAGTCGGCGAGGACCCACGCCGGATTCCGGCCGATCCATTTCGGCGCCGGCGAGGCCAGGTAAAAGGCTGGTTCCTGCCATCCGAGGATCGGGATCCAATACGGGCAAAGCCGGCCCCAGACCGGAAAGGTGACATTCGGCGAAGGCCCCGAAATGCGCTCGGTCGCTTGAATGTCGAGCGAGAGGAGCGCGGTCCCCGGATAGCTCGGCGCCGTGTTCTCGCCGACCTGAGACTCTTCGATGACCTCCGACCAGGTGCAAACACTCGAGGCCCGGGCCGTCGAGGGGAAGGCCGGGTCCTCGTCGTCGGGCGTGAGCCGATAGACCTCAATCTCCCACTGGCCCGGAGGTTCAAAAAAGAAGGCCGGTTCGACGTCGAATGAAAAGATAAAGGGCCCGCGATGGGCGCGGCCTTCGAATACCTGAAGGAATGGGTCGGAATCGAACCACGGCCCCGGGTTGACCGGATCATAGCGCCGGAAGCGGAAGCGGAAATCCACTTGGTAGTAGCTCGGGAGTCCGCCGCTTGTGAGCCGATAGAGGCCGCCGGCGAAGCTGATCCGGACCTTCATCCTCGAGACGTTCACCCCGACCGTGACGTATCGATAAGGGACCCCATAGGGGAGGTCCCCAGCCACGGCGAGGACGGAAGAAAAGGCGAGCCAGTCGGCGAAGGGCGCTTGGTGGATCTCCCCACTCCGCGCCTCCGCGGCATCCCCCGCCGAGAATGCCTCGGATCCATTCACCCGGAGACCTCCAGGGATCGCCCCTTTCGCGACCGGCTCGCCAAAGATCTGATCCGGCGACCCGTCGGGCAGGTCGCCGATGGCGTAGATCGGGCCCTCGCCGATGGCGAGGAGAAGGCGGAGATGGTCGGCGAAACTTTCCGGCGCCGTGGCGCTCGCGCCCGGGCGCTCGAATCGTTCCCAGATCGTCCGGCCGATGCACTGCCCCCCGACCCGATGATGGCCCCAGATCATCGGGATCCGATGGCCGACCCCGTAGGTGGTCTCGATCCCGGCCCAGGTGTAGGTCGGTGACTCCTCGCCGAGACCGCGCGCCGAGGCGACCGGCTTTTGAGGCCCCATGAGCGCCTGAGAGGCGAACCCCATCAGGGCGCCGACCACCATCGGCAGGAGCACGGAGAAAAGGATGGTCTCGATCCCGGCCGGGAGGGCCGCCAGGATGACCGTCGCGCCTGGAGGCGGAACGGTGACCGCCAGGAGCTCGCCGCGGATCTGGCGCCCATCCTCCAGGGTCGCCGTGATCGGCCCGGCCTCGGCCCGAATCAGGCCCGCGGCGAGCTCGAGGCAGGAAGCCCCGCGCCAGGGGAGCCGGAGGATCCGCTTCCGGATCGGAGGAGGGAAGGCCCGCTCGATCAGGAGGACCCGGACCCAGGGTCCCTCGATCCGCTCGGGCGGCCGGAGGACCTGGAGGACCCGGCGCTCGAGGCGCGCGAGCGGCGTCAAGACCACGCCGGCCCCGCGGACCGCGTGGAGGACGTTCGGGCCGACCTGGAGGCCGAGATGGTGCTCGCCGGCGCCTCGAAGGATGAGGACGTCGCCGGTCCGCGGCCCGCGCGCGAGCGGGACCTCGGTCCACCCGGGCGCGAAGGTCGCCGAGTCCTCGAGCACCGATCGCTGATCGGGCCATGGGTCGATGAGATCGAGGTCGGGCCGGAGGCGGCGGAGCGCCTCGAGGACGACGCCGAGGCAATCCATCCCCTCCCGAGAGCGCCCGCCCTCGGCCCAGGGGATCCCGATGAGATCTGAGAGGTCGCTCATCGCTGCACCGGCGGAATGCCCGGGAAAGCCCGGTTGATCCTTGGATGGCGGATCGGGCGGCCGGCCGCGGCCTCGTCGAGGCCGTGCGCCTGGCACCCCGCCGCGCCGAAGATCGTTTTATCGCAAAAGGTCAGGTCCCCGACGTAACCGCAGGTCTCCGGATCTTTATAGCGGAAACTGCACCGGTCCCTTGCGTAGATCCCGGTCGGTGAGGCGACGTCGAAATAATTCGGGAGCTCGAGGGAGAGGACGATCCCCTCGGATGTAACGGTCGCGGCGCGCACTTCCCACGTCCATTCGATCTTCGCCTCCGCGACCTCGAGGAGCGCGGAATGGACCAGGCGGATCGTCACGGTCTGCCCGATCATCCCCTTTCCCAGCCAGAGATAACGCGAAAATTCCCGCGTGACGTTCGATAATTTCAACCGGCAGGTCGGGAGCTCGCCGGCGCTGTTCGCCTCGAGGTCCTCATGGATGAGCGGATAGGGGAGGAACTCCTGCTCGGCCCAGGTCACGACGTGATCGGTCGAGGTCAGGTAGAAAGTCGGTGAGGGAGTCGGGTCGGGATTCTGGGCGAGGGTCCCCTCATAGAGCCAGATCCAAGGCGCGGCCGAACAGGTCCGCCGGATCTCCGCCATCATAAGCGCCGGGAGCGATCTCATACGATCTCCTCGGCTACAAAGGTGAGCTCGACGAAGGTCGCCGAGATCGCCTCGAATCCTTCGATGGTAATCGAGCGCGGATTGAGGATCCAGGCTGTATCGATGATGGCTCCGGGCGGCCGCCAGCGGATCCCGCCGAGCGCGGAGGAGCGGAAGAAGGCGGCGAGCGTATTGCACTCGTCGCGGGTCATCCCCTGCCAGGAGAGCGAATAGACCCGGCGCGCCTTCAAGTATTTCGGATGGGTCGCACGATAACCGAGCGCGAACTCGATCTCCCGGATCTCGGTCTCGAGGGAGAGCGAGGTCGAGAGGGTAGGTTCGATCGGGAGCTCGGGCAGGTGCGCCGGATCGAGCGCGGTCTCGCGGCCCGGGACGATCGCGATCGGAGGGCCAGGGGTTTCGTAGGCGCTCACGGGCGGATCGGAATCGTGGCCCATCGCGAAGGCGAACAGGTGGAAGGAGAGGACGGCGCTCTGGACATTCTCGGCCGTCTCGAGCGGAGGATAGTCGCGGAGCGGGACGTCGCCGAGGAGCGCGAAGGAATGCGCCCCGATCCCGATCTCGACCTTCGCTCCGGTGACCGACGGGACGGAGCAGTAAAGGGATTTCGAGGCGGTCCGGGTCCTCGAGGCGATCGCGCCGAGGCGCGGTTCGAAGAGCGCGCCCGAGTCGACCTCGAGGCGGGTCCGGCAACCGACCTGGGCCGAGGCGCGGCCCGAGAAGAAGAAGGCCTGGCGGCGGAGCGCGCCGGAGTCGGTGAAGGTCTTCCGTTGAAACGTATAGTCGCCTTGGTAAGGTTGCG
Organism: Candidatus Omnitrophota bacterium; assembly: GCA_023227925.1. Taxonomy (GTDB): domain Bacteria; phylum Omnitrophota; class Gorgyraeia; order Gygaellales; family Profunditerraquicolaceae; genus JALOCE01. The sequence continues at coordinate 14,217 of JALOCE010000025.1, read as the reverse complement.
ACCAGAAACGGCCATCCCCGCCCGCCGGCGTCCCGGTCCAGACCCACGGGTCCATCGCGGTCCCGACGTCGAGGACCATGAGCTCGGCCCGATAGAGGCGGCCAGGAGTCGGCGAATCGTCGCCCAGGTGGACCTCGGCGGTCCAGGAGGACCCGGCCCCGAAGATCCCGGCCTGGCCCATCCAGTATCGATCGGTCAACCGGTTCGGCCGGACCGCCTGGCCGAAATGGACGAGGGGATCATTCGCCCAGGGGAAGACCCCGGGCAGAGTGGTCCAGAGACGTCCGACCGGGCCGATCGAGGAGTTGAGCGATTCGGGCGCGATGAGCGCGGACCAGGCGATCAGCCAGGCGCCGCCAGGGATCCCGGTCTGAGCGAGGATCGTCGCAAGGGGAAGACCGCCGAGCGCGGTCCCATTCACGGGATCGCTCGAGGCGTAGCTCTTGCGATAGACCTGGGACAAGGGAGAGGTGCCGATAACGGTCAGATCCCAGACCATGACGGAGATCTGATCGAGGTAGCAGAAATCGGCCTGGAAATCGACGCCGCGGACCTTGCCGGAAGGCCAGGCGAATCGCGCGATGAGTTCGAGGTCCTGGGCGGCAACCGGAGCGTGGGGGATCATCGCGATGAAGGGGAACCCGCGGCCCCACCGCGGGACCTGAGAAAAGGGCGGCCGGTCTGGAATCAAGGCGACCATGGTCGGGTCGATGCGCTGCTCGAGGCCCGACCAGTAGCTCCCCCCGCCCTCGCGCCAGGAGACCTCGACCCGGAGCGCGAGGGCCGGGTCGGTCTTGCCGGCGACGCAATCGCCGACCAGGCCGGAGGCGATGAGCAGGTAGGAATGGCCCGCCGTGAAGGCCGCGGCCGGAATGGTGAGGACACTCGTCCACCCGTCGAAGGGTCCGGGCGCGGCCGACCCGACGGCCGGCACCAGGACCAGGCCGCCGCGGAACGAATCGCCGAAGAGCGTTATAGTCATGCCCGGCTCACAGCCTGGCGGAACCCGGGCCGCCTCGAGATCGCGTCCTGGATCATTTCGGAGAGGAGGGTCTTCCTTTTGTAGATGAGCTCGTCGAACCCGCGCGAATCATTCGCCAGAATGGTGAAATTCACTGAGACCGGTCCGGACCCTTCGCCCCGCGGCCCGAACCCGCTCGACCCGCCCTCGAACCCGGAGGGCCCGATCCCGGCCGCGGCCATCGATGGCGCCGACCCGGCGCCCCCGAAGGCGGCCGCCGGCGCGCCGCCGCCGCCCCCGAGGATTCCACCGAAGATCCCGCCCATGGCGCGCATGAGCGCCATCCGGATGAGGATCTGGGCCAACTGCTTGAGCATATCCGCCGCCATATCGCGGAATGCGTCCTTTGCGCTCTTCGCGCCAGTGACCCAGTCGGTGAATCCCTGGGTCATCGATTCGGTCATGGTGAGCAGACCCGAGACCACCGCATCCCGGGCGATGGCGGCCGTGTCGGTTGCGTAGGTCTTGAAGTCCTCGAGACCCTTTTTCATCCCACCGGTGAAGTCCTGCCAGGCCGTCTTTGACTCCTCGACAATCACTCCCGGCTCGGGCGTCTCCGGTTCGATCTCGATCTCGGGCATAAATTCGCCGCGATAGGCGCCCTCCTTCGCTCCCTTCGGTTCCTTGGGCCCAAAGTCCAGTTCCGCTTCTTGAGGCCCGGCCCGGAGGAGCTTCCGAAGGCCTTCGGCGGCGTCCTGGATCGCCTTGATCTCGACGTCGAAACTCTTCGCCTTGCCCCGCTCGAGCTCGGCATTAAGTAGCGCAATCTGCTCCTTTAGGTCCTCGATCAGTTTCGCCCTGTCGGTGATCCCGGCCGGGAGAGGCCCTCCGGATTCGATCTTCTTGAGGCCTTCGGAAAGGCCGGAGATCCGGTTCTCGAGTTTCCGGGTCGCGAAATCCGAGGCGCCAGAGATCGAGTGTAAGATCGCGGAGATCTGGTTCGCGATCTCGAGGAACAGGACCGCCATCTTCTCGAGTGCCGAGACCGTCCCGATGGCGATCGAGCGGACCGCTTCGACGATCAGATCCCGATTGTCGGCGAGGAACTCCGCCATCCGCTCGAGCGCCCTCTGGAGCGGAGGATAGAGCTGGAGCGAGATCGCGTCCTTGATCCCCTTAACCGAATTCTCGAATTTCTGCTTCGCGATCGAGAATTGAGTCGCGACCTTCTCGGCCCCCGCCGTGACCGACACTCCGAACCGTTTCGCCTCCTCGGACCAGGCGCGCATCGAATCGCGGCCCTCGGCCATGAAGGCGCCGAACCGCCCGCCCCCCTCGCCGAAGAGCGCCAGGAGAGCTTGGGTCTTCTCCGCTTGGGTCCCCATCCGCTCGAGGCCTTCGGAGACCTCGGCGAAGACCTCGACCAGGTCGACGTTTCCCTCGGCGAGCGCATCGACCGAGAGGCCGAGCGCGGCGAAGGCGTCGGCCTGAGCCTTAGACCCGGCCCGAGCTTGGGCGATCGCTCTCGAGAAGGCCGAAAACGCCGCCCGCGCCTGGTCCTGCTTGACCCCGACACTCTCGAGGCCATAGATCATTTCGGAGAGGGATTCGGTGGTCACTCCGAGCGCATCGGAGAGCGCCGAGATCTCCGCGATCGCCTCGGCCGTCGAGGAGATAAAGGACCCGAATAGGCGCGCGCCCCACACTGCGGCGAGACCCGTAACCGCGCCCTTGAGCGAGAAGAACCCTTTGACCAGGCCGGAGACGTGGCCCGCCATTCCCTTCGCCCATGCGGCGCTCTTCGAGGCGATGGCGGTAAGGCCAGGCGAGATCTGGTCCTTCAGAGAGGCGATGGCGGCGAGTTCAGTCATCGGATTTCTTTAGGTATTTCGCCCGTTCGCGGCCGATGAATCCCACGGCCTGGATCCACCCGGCCGCCTGGTCGAGGAGACCTCCAGGCGCCGGCATGATCCCGGCGTCGAGGAGGACGTAGTCGCGGCAGATCTCCCATGCGATCCTCGGGACCGATCGGCCCGGGCAACGGAAGATCGGCATCATCCCGCCGTGGTCCTTGCACGCCGAGCACCCTGCCCCGTCGCACGCCGGGCAGGGGATCCGACCGATCGGCCTCGCGGCGTCGGCCAGGCACCCCCATGCCTCGCGGCCCCCTGGCGGACAGGTGCGACAGTCCTTCTTCCACCGCCGGCTCCAGGTCGCCCCGGCGGCCAGGATTAGTTTTTTCGATCGGTCGCATTCCAGGCGTTCCCCTCGAGGATTGCCGAGGTCAAGGCCTTGCGCAGATCGCGCGGGATCCGCGAAATGAAGTCATCGGAGGCGATCGGGCCGGCCCCGCTCTCCTGCCACTCGAGGCCGACCTCGGCCCCGTCGGCGTCCTTGAAATTCCGGACCCCGCGGATCCCGCACTGGAGCACAAGAAGCTGGAACCGGCCCCGCGGGATCTCGGCCGAGACCGAGGGATCCGGGATCAGCGTATCGATCATCCAGGCATCCTGGCGCGCCGTGATCGTCCCGAGGGTCCAGACCGTTGCCTCCGGCCCGGCCTCGAGGTCCTCCGGCGCAATCCATTCCCAGGTCCGCTTCGGGTCGCGTGCAATCGCCATCGGTCTCCCCCTATCAAACCACGTAGATCTCGAGCTCGTCCTCGCCCTGGATCGTCTCGGTCCGAAGAGCGAACCCGATATTCCCGACCAGGATCCCCTCCCGGCTTTCGAGCGGCCGCGTGAGGACCTGGGCCGACGGGATCTCGATCCAGACATTCGAACCGAGATCATGCCCGGTAAGCCCGATCCCGGCGAGGCCGACCCCGAGATAGGTCGAGATCGCGACCAGGGTCGACTCTTTGATCCGGTCGCGCCAGGAGTAGGTCCCGGGAGGGACCATTTCGGGCGTCATGGTGCCCTTAGCGTCGCGGTCGGCGACGATATGGGAAACCCCGCCCTCCTCCTCGTTCGCATCGGTCCGAATGTTGACCGCGTTCCCGAGGTCGATCTCGAGAGCCTCGGTCCGGAAGGGGATTCCATCGACCGAGAACTCGGCCAGGTGGAAGCGGAGCGGCGCGCCCGGGTCCTTGGTCCCACCGGTGAGCGAGACCATATCGATCTCGCCTTCGGACATTCCCTTGAGCTCGAATTGAATCTGGGAAGGCTGCCCGGCCGAGAGGACGATCTTCGCGTTGCCCCGGCACCCGCGGACCTTGATCGCCATCCCGTCGAGGACCTCGGCGACCGAGAGGGTCCAGTTGTCCTTCGGCGCGGCGTCAGCGGCAAGCGTCGCCGTGTCGCCATTCGTCTGCCCGGTGACCACCATAGCGTCGACGAATGTCCCGATGATCGGCTCGATGTAGAGGGTCTGGGCCGACCCGGTCGCGAGGCCGGACCCGGCGAGGATGACCCCGTAGGCATCCGGCGATCCGCCTTTCGTCCCCTTGACCGTCTCGCCGACCTCCGTCGTCGCCCCCGTCGTCCACCCGGCCGCGGAGGTCGCGACCTGATAGCGGATCTTGGTCTCCGGGACGTAGTGCCACCCGCCGAGCGCGGTCGCGCCGGCGGAGGTCACGTCGGCGACCTTGGTCGAGGTGGACCATTCGTCGGTGGTCTTATAGACCGGGTCCGAATTGGCGAAGGTCCCGAGGGTCGGAATGTAGAGGATGATCGTATGCCCGGCCGCGGTTGCGTAATTGCCGACCGCGATCCCGGTCGCCGTGGGGGAGCTTCCATGGTTCCCGATGACCGCCTTATGGGCGAGAGGCGCGGCCCAATTCTCAACCAGGATCATCCCGAGGGTCTCCATGCGCATCCCGCAGGCCTGGAGGATCGGGCCCCACTCCGGTTCGACCGGGACGCCGAGGACGTTCCCGCTCCCGCGGAGATCCATGGTAAAGTTGACCGAGGCGGTCGAGCGCCCCACCACGGTCTTTCGCCTCGAGAGCGAGCTCCCCGCGGTCTGGCGCGCAATCTCCTCATGCTCCTCGGTGAGCTCCGGATCGAATGCGACGACGTTGTAGGGCGCGGACAAGGGATCGGTCCAGACCCCCTCTCCCGTCTCGACCCGCGCGAAGATATCTTTGACTCGTTCTAACATGGTTCTATCGCCTCCTCGAATAGGATGGAAATCCGGTGATCGGCGGCCGAGATCGCCTCGACGGAGAGGGATCGGATCCGCCCTTTGATCGGGGTTCCGTCCGGCGGCGTCCAATCGACGACGTCGGCGCCGAGGCCGGAGCGCACCGCGAGCCCGCGAATCCAATCGGAAGCGCCGATCCCGCGACCGTCCCATCGGATCGTGAACCGCCGCGGGACCCGGCGCGCCTGGCGCCCATGGATGAGTCCGGGCGGCCCGGTCGAGTCGATCCCGAGGTCCTCCTCGGTCACGGCGTAACCGTATGGGAGCGCGAGGGTTTCGGTCACGTCGCCCCCAATCCGATCGAGTAGTATCCAATCTCGGCAGTGACGATCCCGCCGACGTCGCCGATCCCCTCAACGGCCGGGAAGAGCGAGCTCTCGACGTCGCGAACGTCGAAGGCGTTTCCCCCGAAAGTATGATCGGCCATGACCACGGCCTCGATCTCGGCCAGGAGGCGGTCAATGGTCTCGAGCAGGGTCTCGCCCTCCGCCTCGACGGCGAAAAGGTAGATCGCGACCCGTAGAAACCGCGTGAATCGACCATTCGCCGGACCTGCCGTCAACCGATCCGAGGTCCAGGTGAGCGCGACGCAAGGCCGCGCCGTGACGTCGGGCGGTTCGCGGTCGAACAGGACCACGGCCTCGAGGTCCTCGAGCGCCTCGAGGCGCTCCTGGAGGTCTTCGACTATGTCGTTCCGGCGCGTCACTTCCCCCTCCAGGCCTTGCCGAGGTCGCGCTTCAAGACCTTCTCGAGGCGCTCGAAGAAGGCCCTCTGGGTCGCGCCCTTCTTCCAATAGGTGAGCAGGCCCAACCGCGCCGGGATCCGGACCTGGCGATGGAGCGCGAACATGATCCGCCCCGCGCCGGCCCGGGTCTTCGCGACGAGGAACATGCGATTCCCCTGGCGCGGCGTCGACCAACCCTTGATCGTCCGGGCGAGCGTCGCCGGCGACCGGAATCCCTTCCGGACCTTGCCCGAGGCGTTCTTCGCCCCGGGCCCGGGAATCGCCATAGCGCCCTTCGAGGTCGGCCGGAGCGTCGCGCCTCGCTCGAGCGCGAGGAGGTTTCTGGCGAGCTTCTTTCCCCGCGGCGAGAACTTGCCGACCACATTGGACCGCGCGCTGCGCCAGACTTTGACCCACCATAGGATGCCCCGGATCTGGCCCCGCTTCGCCATCCTCGGGTAACGGGTCTGGAGGTCCTTGTCGAGGAAATCCTTGCGCAGTCCGAACATGCCTCGGCCCATCGCGTCCATCGCGATCTCGGGCATGGCCCGCGAGCACCGCGCCATAGCGTCCCGGAGGCCTCGGTCCTTGATCTGGATCCGGATCATGGTTCAGGCTCCGGGTCCTCCGGGTCCTCCGGGTCCTCCGGGTCCTCCGGGACCGGGCCGCCGCGGCGGATCGCCAACCGGTGGCACCCATGATCCGAGGCCATGACCGCCACGACCTGGCACCGGCGCGCCACGCCGGCGAGGTCGACCAGGTCCACCATGTCCTTCCGACCCGGGTCGGCGACGTCGGCGAGGAGGATGGTCAAGGCCCAATCATAGGCCGGGATCTCGACCGCGACGTCCATCGCCGCCATCGGGTAGAAATCGAGGACGCCGAGGATCTCCTCGCCCGACTCGAAGTCGCCGCCCGGGTAGTAGGTGACCGCCTGGCCGAAGGTCGCCACGCAGATCGCGGCATCCGCGGCGACCCGGGCGGCGAACGTCATCGCCGCACCCGCCGCTTCACGCCGAAGGCGGATTCCTGGCCCGTGGGCGCGGCCTCGAGGCGGCCCTCATCTTCCGGCCCGGCCGGGCGCTCGAGCTCGTCCTCGGCCTCGAGAGGCCGCGCGGGGGAGAGGGTCCCCTCCTCCCGCGCCTCCTCCGGCGCCTCGACCCATTCGCACTTGCCCGACCCGAGGATGGCGAGGAACCGCGCGAGACCGATCCCCTCGAGGAGAGTCCCCTCGAGGATGACCGTCTCGGGCGGCCGGAGCGTTCCCTCGACCACCCGCGGAACGGTGAGGCGCAGTTCAACCCGCATGGATCCCCCCCACCCCGTCCCCCTCCTCGAGGAGGAGGACGGGATCATCGAAATCAGGCAAGCGCCGGCTGCGCCTGGTTGTAGGCGTAGAACTTCACGAGGTTGATCTCGCCCGCCAACCAGCAAAGGATCGTCCCGATCTTCTTTGCGTTGGACGAGGTCACGGTGAAGGTCCCATCGTCGGAAGCGTAGACCGCGGCGCCGTTCGTCGCGACGGAGCTCCCGGCGACGGTGAGCTCCACGATCCCCTTGGTCCGGGTCTTGACCCGGATCGCGCCGGCGGCGCCGAGCCGGTTGTCGGCCTGGCGCTCGGCGAATCCGACGAATCCATCGGAGGTCCCGGTCCCGGTCAGCGGGATCATGTAACCGGTGCTCTCGTTCTCCATGACCGCGGCGCCCTCGAAGATCTGGACCGCGTTCTTGACGGGCAGATCGACCGTGTCGCCCTGGTCGTGCGAGGCGTATCCTCGCGGCGTGTCCTTGGTCAGTGCCATATCAGGTCTCCTTTTGCATGGGTCTCGAAGGTCCAGGGCCGATAGGCCCAGACCTTACTGTTTGTCGGTCGAGGTAACCAGGACGGCCTGCTGCCAGTAGCCGTAACCCTTGCCTCGGTTGGCGGCGGCGCCGAACTGGAATCGGTTGTTCTGGAAAGCGTATTCGGACCCCTCGGCCAAGGCCTGGGTCCGGACCCCGCCCTCCTCGATCCGGATAAACGGTTTCACGATTCCATCGGTGCGGAAGACCGCGAACTTCGCGAGGGAATTCGCGACCGAATACCATCCGAGGGCGTCGAGGCGCGGGTTGATCTGAAGCTGGATCTTCAGGTCCGAGCTCTGAGAGAGGACGTTGTCCGCGGCCTGGGTCGTGTCGACGATTACGCTCGCCTGGATCGCCTTCTTCGCGATCGGCCAGAGTCCGGTCGGCACCATGACCATGAACTCCTGGGCGCCCTCGTTCATCGGTTCGCCATAACCGTCGACGAACCCGAGCATGGCGGTAATCGCCTGGAGGACGTAGGCGGCGAATTCGGCGACCGAAGGATTCTCGCCCTCGGTCGAGAGCGCAACCGCGAGGTCGTTCGATTGCGCCGGCGAGTTGTCCTCTTGATGGTCGGTATCGAAGAAGAGCTGCCCGTCATAACAGGCGGCCGCCTCTCCGGCGACGATGAGCTCGGTCAGCAGCCGGGCCCAGTGCTGGTTCGCGCGCTGCGCGAACTCGCGGATCCGGACCATGACCTGCCCGGTCTTGTCGCGCGTGACCTCCTTCCGGAGGAATTCGAGCGTCGCCTCGAATTCGATGTTCGGGATTATCACGCCGTGCTCGGAGATCCCCTTCGCGACCCGAGGCCCGACCCACTGCCGGAAGGTCGGATTCGATCCCAGCCAGCGGAGGATCTCCTGCTCCTGGTCGGTCGGGAAGTAGTTGGACAAGGCCTCGATCCAGGGCGGGACCGTGGCGCGGAGCGTGAAGTAATACGCTCCGATGATTGCGCGTTCGGAGAGAGAGAGAGCTCCCATGGTTCACTCCTTTGGAATGCTGTTTTTTTTCAGGTCGCGCCGGTCACTTGCGATCGTTCACGATCGAGACCAGCCCGAGCGCCTCGGCCTCGCGGAAGGCCTTGAAATGTTCGAACTGGATGAACTCCTCGCGGAGCTTCTTGTCGGCCTTCCAGAGGGTCTGGAGGTCGTCCGGATCGCCGGAGTCGGCGGAGAGGATCTCGGTCGCCGGCGAACCGCGGAGCTTGCCGACCAGGTCGAGGACCTCGGATGCGGCCTGCTTGCGCTCCTTGTTCTCCTCCTCCTCCTCCTCCTCGTCCTCCTCGTCCTCGTCCTCCTTGCTCTTCGCCTTGGCGGCCTTGCTCTCCTCGAGCTTCGAGACCATCGCGGCGGCCGCGGCCTTCAGGTCCTCGACGATCTCGAGGAGCGCATCCTCGAGCGCCGTCTCCGATGCGGCGAGCTTCATCACGAGCTCGGCCTGGCGCGGCAACTCGGCCGCCTTCGAGAGCTTCGCAACCCGCGCCTGGAATTCGGCGCGCGCCTCGGCCCTCGCATCCCCCGCCCCCTTCGCCGCAGTCGAGTCCGCGGTCGAATCGGCGCCATCCTTCTTTCCTGCCATGATGCCCCTCCTATGGGCTAGAGCTTGCGCCGAGGTATCAGGGTCGGCGCCGAGCGAACAAAAGGAGACCTCGCGGAGATCGCTCTCCCGATAGATCAGACCCGGGCCCGTGAGTGTCCGGCCGTTCACTTGCGCGGTCGAACCGCTTTCGACCTGCTCGATCTTCGTGCCGGCGACCCGAACGCTCGCCTGGAATGGGAACCCGTCCTCCGCATCGGAGAGGATCTCCTTCGCCCGGGCGGAACGAAGGAACTTCCCCCCGACCTCGAGGCCCCGCTCTGAGAGCTCGACCCGGTCGGAGAACCCGACCCGGTCGGTCGAAATATGGTCGATGAGGATCGGGATCGCCCGGGCGGGCCAGGAGAGGCCCTCGAGGTCGATGGCGAAATTCTCGCCCGGGAACTTAATGATCCCGCCCGTATAGGCGAGCATGGAGAAGCGCCGCGCCTTCTCCCCGTCCGGGACGGCGAGCGCGAGATCGGCCCGGAGCTCGCGGACCTCACTCGAGGCCGCCACCGCCGCCAGGTTCCGGTTCCGGTTCTGGGTCTTCATTGAGCAGCCTCTTCCTTGTCTCCCGGATCTTCACTTCTTCGCGCACCCCGGCCTCGAGGAGGTCGGACCAGTTCCGTCCGGCCCACTTCTTCGCCTCGATCGACCGGGTCGAGAGGCCGGCCTTCACGGCGAGGATCGAGGAGTTGATCTCCTTCTCGGGATCGACCCAACCCCACCCCGGGAATCCCCAATCGGCCCGGGTCCACTCGGCGAGATTGGCGGCCCAGGATGGTTCTTTAACGATCCCCTTGAATCGCCCCTGGAACCATGCCTCCTCGAGGACGGCCCGGTAGATCGGTTGCAAGACCCGGCGCGCTTGCGTGATCTGGCGGACCACGAAGGAGCGCCGCGCCTCGAGGATCGAGGCCCTCGAGCTCGAGTAATTCGCCTTCGAGAAATCGAGCGCGCCGAGCTCGAAGGGGAGACCCACGGCCCGGAGGATCATTCGGACGAGCGAGGTAACCGCGGCGTCGAAGATCATGCCCGGGCGCTGCGGGTTGAATGGGACAATGTCCTCGCCCGGTTCCAAGTATTCGATCTGCCCTGGCTGGAGCTCCTCGATCATCTTGCCCGTCACGGCGTCGCGGGTCGCCCGGGACGGGACCGCCGCGGCCGGCCCGTTGCGCTTCACGATTGCAGTAATGCAAGCGGTCGCGCGCGCGGCCGTGATCTCCGCATCGACGTAACCGCGGAGGTCGTCGAAGAATTCGAGCGCCGGCGCGAAGATCGGGATCCCCCGGGTCTGGCCCGGGCGGAGCGGGATCATGTACTGATCCATGACCAGGCCGGCCGCGGTGAGGCGCGGGTAGGTCTTGAATTGCCCGCTCCACTTCTGATCCCCCTCGCCGAAGACCCGGAAATGGGTCGGTGCACCGAACCGGTCGCGCTTGACCCCCATCCGCCATTCCAGGTCCCCGACCGGCGAACCGACCCGCTCGGCCTCGAGGAGCTCGATCGCGGTCCGGAAGGTCCGGGTCTTGTCCTCGATCGAAACCAGGTGGAAGAAGACGTCCCCGCCCTCGAGGGCGCTGCGCTCGAGCAGGCGATGGAGGCCGGAGAAGTCGGTCCGCGCCGTCGCATCCGCCTGTTCCGACCACTCTTCCCAGAGGTCCTTCGCCCGGTCGCGGAACTTGTCGAGCGCCGTCTCGTCGACGTCGAGCCGGTCGGCGCGCGGCGAGGGAACGCATTCGAACCCGCTCCCGACCACGTTGTCGACCAAGGTCCCGATGATCCCGGCCGCGAGGGGAGAATTCTGGACGATCTCGCGGGACCGCTCGCGGAGCTTGGGGAGGTCGAGCTCGAGCTCGGCGTCGGTCTCGTCGGTGACCCCGTTCCACTCGCGGAGGCGATGGGTCTCGGCGGCCCGGTAGCGTAGGCGGCGCTCCTCCGTCGTCCGAAGGTCGCGGAGCATGATCCGCGCCGATTCGCGCCGGAGCGCGAGGCGCGGCGCCACCGCGCCGAGGATCCGGTCGGTGAGGGTCGATAGGTTCATGGTCGCCCGTACTGGACGAAGGTCCTGGTCTCGCTCCCCGCGGCCCGGGCGAGCTCCGCCTCGAGCTCGGTCCGGTGCTCCCGGAGCTTCGGGAGGTCGTGGTAGGTCACGGTCCGCCCGCTCATCGACACGAAGGCGAATTTCTGCTGGATGATCTCGAGGATGAGCGCGTTTAGCGCGTCGAGCTCGACCTGGATTTCCGCCGCGGTGCGCATGGTCGAATTGGCGCACCCGGGCCCGGAAAGTCAAGGGGAGAGGGAACTATTTCCAACTCATCCATGACCCGCGTTTCCGCGCCGGCCGATCCTGTCCTTCCTTGGCGCTTTCTGTCCGTTTCGCCCGCGCCGGCGGCGCATCGGACCCGACCCCGAGCATATCGGCCGCGACCGTCGCGAGGACCTCGCAGTCGAGATAGTGGGAAGGCATCCCCCGATACTTCGGCCGCCAGACCCAGCGGACCCGGCCCGTCTTCCGGTTGCGCTCCTGGACCCGCTTCTCCCCGACGACCTGGGCCAGGTAGTCATCGGAGACGTCGATCGGAAGGTGCCACCCGCCCGGCGCCTCGCCGCCGACCCGGCCGACCGCCTCGAGGACCACGGCCGGGCGCGAGCGGAACCGCATGATCTTGTCCTTCCAGACCCCGACGTTGATGAGCCACAGGAGCAGGCCGCCCGGGTAGACCGCCCCGGTGACCTTGTTCCGGTCGACCCGGGTCGCCTGGTACGGGATCGGTTTCGCCGAGTCGATCCCCTTGGTCGGCCGGATCAGATCGCCTCGGGCCGCGGCGATATCGTACACGGTCCAGGCGTCGTAACCCGAGTCCATGAGCACCAGGTCGACCTGGCGGCCCGACCAGGCCCCATCGAAGACCCGGGTCTCGAGCTCGAGGAGAGACTCGACCCGCCCATGGTCGACCAGCCATGACTCCCACTTCTCGCCCCATGCGCGGACCACGAAGAAGTAATGGTCAAGCTGGACGTCCACCCCGGCCGTGAGGAACCGGGCCCCCTCCGGGACGTGGCCCGATGGATAGTTGAGGCAGAGGCCGCGGAGGTCGGATTCGGACCAGGAACGGACGTTCTCTTCCCACGCCTCGGCGAGTTGCGTATTGATGAAGGCCTGGAGCTTGTCGGTGTCGGTCTGAGCTTCCAACCATTCGGCGACCAGGTCGGACCAGGAGGACCAGGTCGAGAGGAGCGCCGGCAGGTGGAATCCGGCATGGGCCCGATAGGTCCCGCCGACCGGGCCATCCTTCCCAGAGCGCGCGTCCTCCGGCGCCCACTTGCCCCCGTCGATGAGGCGCTCCCGCTCGATCGACCGGTCGCGGATCTTGGCCCGGCAGGTCTGGCACTCCCACCATGCGAGGAGGTCCCGCTTGACCTCGTCCGGGTCGCGGACCTCCTTCGGCCATCGAATGTTCGCCCAGGTGGTCCAGGCCCAGGTCCCACAACCCGGGCAACGAACCCAATAGCGCCGGCGGTCGCTCGCCAGCCACTCCTGCCATATCAGGTTGTCGACCGTGGTCGGCGAGGAGAACTTGAGGATCTTCCGATTCCAGAAGGTCCTCTGGCGCTTGCGCACGATCTGGAGCGGCGACCCCTCGCCCGGGACCCAGGTTGCGTAGCGGTCGAGCTCGTCGAGGATCAGCCAGCGGATCGCCTTCGAGGCGAGGTCCGCCGCGGCGGTCGAGGCGCCGAAGTAGAGCACCATGCGATCGAAGACGATTGACTCTTTCTTCTTGTCGGCCCGGCGCGCCGACAGGTGGCGCGAGGCCACGGGGTTGACCCGGAGGAGCTCCTTGATCCGGTGGTCGAAAATCGCGACGCAGTCCTCCTTGCGCGGGTAGACGAGCATGGTCGGCCCCGGGTCCTCGGCGATGATCCAGAGGAGGAGATTCAAGGCCGCCTCGGTCAGGCCCATCTGAGTCGCCTTGACGCAAGAGACCTCCTCGATCCGCTCGTCGACCATCGCATCCATGATCCCGCGGAGATAGGGCGTGACCTGGTTTCGCCAGGGCCCGGAGAGGCCGGAGTTGATCGGGTCCAGGATCCGGTTCTCCTCCGCCCATTCGGAGAGCGGGAGGTCGGTCGCCGGCACGAGGGCCGCGAGCTCGGCCGGGAACCATTCGACCCGGCGGGCCATGCTCACTCCTTCCGATCGATCGGCCGGGCGTAGCTCCGGAGGAGGGCCCGGTGGCGGTCGCGGAGCAGGGCCCGAATGTCCCTCGGATTGTCGAGCGGCGCGAGCAGGGGAGGGAGCTCATTGTCGATCCGGTCGAGCCCCTGCTTGATCGCCGCGGCCCGGTCGGCGAGCAGGACCTCGACCTCGGCGCGCGCGATGAGGTCCCCCTTCTGGACCAGGAATGCCTGGCGCGCCGCGAGCGTCCGGACCTTCTTCCACTCGGCATTCCAGAAATCGATCGGGCGCTTCCCCTCGGCCGGGAGGTCCTCGAGGTCATCGGAGAAGAGTCCGCGCTGCTCCGGGAGCTCGGCCGGGTCGGACCCGGTCTTTCGATGGTTCGCCAACCATGCCAGATAGGCGAAGAGGTCGATCGACCGCGGCGACCCGACCGAGCTCCCGATCCGGGTCAGGAGGTCGCGGAGCGAGCGGTCGGTGACCACTTCGCCGAGCCGGGCGCCGTTCAGGCGGCGCGCGAGCTCCGCCACGGACAGGCGCCGGAGATTCAGGCCAGGACCTTCGCCGTCCACAACGCCGCCAAGTCCCAGATCGAAATTTCCGCCGCGACGATCCCGGCCGCGCCGAGCTCCTCCTCGAGCTCCTCCAGCGTGACCGTCGCCCCGGCCGCCTCGAGAATCCGGACCATGACCGCGATCGGTATACGCTCCGGATCGAATGCCACTTTTTTTCCCCCCTAGAAAATTCTCAATTCAAAACGGAGATCGACCGCGCGCCGCCGGCACC
>JALOCE010000155.1 GCA_023227925.1 Candidatus Omnitrophota bacterium | reverse complement strand
ATGCGGGGTAAGACCCAGCTTCTTTACCTTCTCGATAATATGATTTATCTGTGCCTCGGTTGCATCCGGCCTTAATACTAGGATCATATTTTATCTCCCGTTATAATATTTTTTTCAAAACCTTAATAAATCTCTCGTTTTCTCTCTTGGTGCCGATAGTTACACGGATAAAATTCTTAAACCCATATTGCTTCATATCCCTGACGATAACGCCGTATTTCAACATCTCCTTAAATACACCGACGCTCTCTTTGCCCGTATCGATAAGAATAAAATTTGTCACACTTGGCACGTAAGCTACGCCCATCCCGGCTAAGGTATCGTAAAGATAGGCTTTGCCTTCCGAGATTATTCTTTTAGACTTATTTAAAAACTTTTTATCGTCAAGCGCGGCGGTTGCGGCTGCCTGCGCCAGGAGATTGACATTAAAAGGCTGCCGGGCAATCTCCATATAAGAAGCAAACTCCGGCCGCGTTGCGGCAAAACCCACTCTTAAGCCGGCAAGGCCGTAGGCCTTAGAGAAAGTCCTTAAGACAATGATATTTTTATCGCGGATGTAACTTAAGCTGTTCGGGAAATCATTAACGTCGATAAAAGTATCATAGGCCTCATCCATGACCAGCAAAACATCCGGCGGTAGATCGCGCATAAAATCTTCGAGCTCAAGCCTGGTCACATACGTGCCCGTAGGGTTATTCGGATTGGAAATGAAAATCACCTTTGTTTTTTTAGTGATCATTTTTTTAATCGCGCCAAGATCATACCTGAAATAGCGTAAAGGCACAGTAATGACTATGCGGCCTTTGACCTGAGAAATAATCTTATACTCCAGGAATGTCCCATCCGCAGTCAGGATGTGCTCATCCTCTTCGACAAAGGTTTTGATGATAATATCGATAAGCTCGTCCGAGCCATTACCCAAAACAATATTCGCAGGCGTAAGCGCGAAAGACTTCGCCAGCTTTTTTTTCAGGTAAAAACCATTGCTATCCGGATAGCGGTTGATTTTAGAGAGATTCTTTTTTATTGCCTGCACTGCTTTTGGAGAAGGCCCAAGCGGATTCTCATTAGAAGCAAGCTTTATCACTTCCTTCAGGCCCAACTGGCGCTTGATCTCCTCGATAGGCTTGCCGGCCTCGTAAGGATCTATACTCAATATGTGTTTCCTGACTAAATTCATATTATTTTTATTCTCCCGATGGGTAAGAACCCAGAACTTTTAAAAATTTACATTTATTTTCCAATTCTGAAAGTGCCTTTTTTACTTTAGGGCTATCCCGATGCCCTTCTAAATCAACAAAGAAATAATAATCCCATGCCTTTTTCTTGGAAGGCCGGGATTCGATCTTGGTCAAATTGATACCGTATTTCTTGAAAGGCAGCAGCATATCATGCAAAGCGCCGACTTTATCCTTTACAGAAAACATGATCGAAGTCTTATCGTTTCCGCTCGGTTTGACTTCAGCCTTACCGATCACCAGGAACCGGGTAATATTGTGCGGGGAATCTTCTATATCCCTGGCGATTATCTTTAATTTATAAACACTGGCAGCCAATATAGAAGCAATACAGGCACTATTTTTTTCTCCTCTGGCGATCTGCGCTGCGCGGGTAGTGCTGGCGACCTCGATCTGTTCTACTTTGTTTAAGTTATCCTGAAGCCAGAGCCGGCATTGCCCGAATACTTCCGGATTGGAATATACCCGCTTTATCTTATCCTTAGGGCAATTAGCCAATAAATTCTGCGCTACGTCCAGGATTATCTGCGCGCAAACCTTTAAATCCGAATCCATAAACATATCCAGGGTGTAACTTACCGCCCCCTCTATGGAATTCTCTATTGGGACAACGCCATAATCCGCATTATCTCTTTCAATCTCCAGGAACACATCGGCGATACTGCCTGCGGGCACGTATTCCACCTGCGAACCAAATCTCTTTAAGGCGGCTAAATGGCTGAAACTGGCTTGCGGCCCCATATAGGCTATCTTGAGCGGCTTCTGTAAAGACAAACTGCAGGACATGATCTCGCGATAAACAGCTTCCAACGCATTATTGCTTAAAGGGCCTTTATTAATAGCTGATATTTTTTTCAGCACTTCTCTCTCGCGGACAGGAGAATAGACGCTTGCCTTGCTCTGGCGTTTAATCCGGGCGACATTCAATGTGATCTTCGCGCGCGTATTCAGGAGCCCTGTTATCTTTTTGTCTACAATATCAATTTGTCTGCGCAGGTTCTTTATTTTCATCTATTACCTCCTTAACAGATAATGCATTCTGAAAATTATCTATTTTAGGCAGCTCTTCCAGTGATTTTAAGCCAAAGTATTCCAGGAATAACGAGCTTGTCCCGTAAACCTTGGGCCTGCCCGGCGCCTTCTTTCTTCCCGTAACGCGGATAAGGCCTTTATCCGAAAGATTTTGCATAACACCGTCTATATTTACGTTCCTTAATGATTCTATCTCCAGCTTAGTGACAGGCTGTTTATAGGCGATAATGGCCAATGTCTCCAATGCGGGCTTCGATAACTTTTCCGTATGGCGCTCTTTATATAATTTTTTCAGGAAAGGCGCAAAACCAGGCGCGGTTATTATCTGGAAACCGCCGGCTATTTCTGTAATGCGTATGCCGCGGTTAGCCTGCTCATATTCAGAACCCAGATCCTCTAATATTTTGCGGATCTCATCTGTCTGGAGGTTATCCAGGACATTCCTGATCCTTTCCAAGGCCAGCGGCTTATCGCTGGCAAAAAGCAAGGCCTCTATGACTGCTTTCAAATTATCTTCTGACATCAATCAATCTTCCTTTGCTTATATACTTCATTCAAAAGTCCTTCGGTAGTCTGTATATCAGGCGACCTCTCTAATGCTTTTTTTAGCATCGAAAGCGCTTCGGACTTTTTATATTCCAATTGCACCAGCACTGCCAACGCTTCTTCTTCGATATCCGTGGTCTTTATCCTCTGTTCTTTCCCCTTGTCATCCTGGATAAGCCCGAACTTGCCTACTTTATTCTGAAGCTTTGCGATAACCTCTCTTGCCCTCTGTTGGCCTATGCCGGGAAGAGATTTCAAAAAATTTATATCCCCTTCATCGATGGCGCGGGCGATCAATGAGATAGGCTGATTTAACGCCTTAAGCGCTGCCCGTGGCCCGATACCGGAGACTGTAATGAATATGCCAAAGAATTCTTTCTCTATTTCATTCAGGAAGCCGACTAATACCGGCGTGCCCTTTGACGGCTCGATCTGAAAATAATGATAAGTTATAAGGTTTATCATGTTGCCATCAGTCATATTTTCGTCTATCCGCTGCATGACTGTCTGGGGGATAAAGACTTCATAACAGACGCCACCAACATCGATTATTAAATAATTCAGCCCCTTTTCGATAACCTTGCCGGAAATCCGCGCTATCATATCCTTGGCCTCATATAAATATACGCAATAGCTAACGCAAGGGCATCA
>JALOCE010000154.1 GCA_023227925.1 Candidatus Omnitrophota bacterium | reverse complement strand
CGCAGGCCCCATATAAAGACCATGCTTAAACGAATCAAGCATTGCAAAACGACCATCGTTATCTCTCGCGGCAATTACCGTTCCGGCATGATTCAGCCATTGTGATAAACTTCTAAAATCAAATTGTGCAACCGGAACTTTGTTTCCTGTAAGGCTATAATCTAACCAATCAAAACCATAATTCCAAACCGGTTGAGCCATGCCCATGGTAAAAGTAACCACTGGCCATTCAGCTGCGCCTACCAGCATCTTTCTCTGGGTAAATCCGGCATCGCTGAATTTAGCTAAACGCACTAATAAACCATCTTGGCTATTCAAATGATATTGCAAACCATTCTTACGGAAACCATAGGACAATATTTCTGCGGTAAGAGCACCCTTAGTAAAACTGGTAGCAAATTGACCAAGTGAAGATTGATAATTAAGCTGGTTGTTTAATAAATCCCTGCCTACGCCTAAAGTTAAACCTCCGACACCGATAATTTTCGCCTGCTTATAAAGGACTGAGGCTTGCCCATCTAAGAACTTACCTATATTACTACGCTGCGCCCATACTGAACCGCTGAGTACGCCTAAGGCACTATCAATAATAACATTATTTACGTTGCGCTCCTGCGCTTTCTTAGAAAGTTCTCTTGTTACGCTACCAACGAAATTAGAACTCGCGGCAAAATACACGGGATTTTTTAACCATCCACTAGTCACGCCTCCAGCAAAACCTGTGAGGCCATACAAAGCTGCATCCTCTAAATTATTTACCTTACCTCTATATGCACCGACAGCAAGATTATAAGCGCTGCCGCTTAAACCTTTAGCTAAAATAACTTTTGATGTCCCGCTGAACTTACCTAATTTCTCAATGTTTGCTAATGTACCTGCTCCATTAAACGCCGCATAAACACCATAACCACCTGCTACAGAGCCTAAGCTATCTTTAATATCTAGCGCTTCCCCAGTAGTAATTATAGAGGTAGTATTATCTATCAAATAATTGGTCTTGGCGATTAAACCGCCCTTTTCCATTGTATTAGCAAGAGTTTTACCAGCTGCATCTACTAAATTTACTGTCTTTGAAGTATCAACTACTTTACCAGCGGCATTTAAAACCTTGCCTGCTCTGCCTAAGCCGCCGGTTAAAGCAGAAATACTAACATTAGTAAGCCCCTCTTTAAAGGTTATATGCTCACCGGTAATTGCGTACTTAAAAGTTTCTTCCGCGCCTAAAGAAGAAGCCGCGGATAATGTGAGTAACCCAGCGCCTACCCATAAATTACTGCTGGCTACACCTTTACTGAAGAAAACAAAATCTGCACCGGTAAGGATCACTGCCGGAGGAAGTAACGCCAGTTTTCTGGCAGAGGATTGAACATAACTATAATTATCACTCGCGATTTTATAATCTTGACTTAATTCCGGATATTTTGAAGACAACTCTTTCATTAAAGGGGCATATGAATTAACGTCCACGTAATATGTCCCATTTTTACCCGCTAAGATACGATAAAATCCTCGATTAAAAAATCCTTCATTTATACTGCTCTCTCCTTCTGCCTCCGAAGCTTTACCTATAAAATTGAATTCTTTAAATTTTGGTATTTTGGGTTCTTTAGTGTTATTGGCTGAAACCTTGCCGCTGCCTTCTCCCGCGAACTTCTTACCTATCCATTCCATGCCGTTAACAATAAGATTATTCTCTATCCCAATTGCCCTAGGATTGACATATGCTTTTTTCTCGATCAATTGCCCATTCTTATCGTTTATTAATACGCGGACGTTATCCCGAACAAAAAGGCTCACCAAACCGCCTCTTTCTATTTCTACTTCTCCGCTAGATACCAAATGGTAGTTAAATTTATCATCCCTCACAATATAGTTTCTACCGCCTATGTTTAATCCACCTACGCTGCCGTACTTGTCTTTGAATTCTGCTACAGGAATAAATCCTTCCTTGTCAAGAAAACCAGGCACCCAAGCTTGCCCATCCTTGGATCTTCCATAATAAAGAGTACTACTATCATTTGGATCTTTTACAGCAAAGATATGATTACCAGCCAAATCGTTAGCCTGTGTAGGCGGAACTACAAAATCAATATTTTTATCAAAATGCGGTGTAACCGCTATTCCCTTCTCGACATTTATCGCCTCAGCGTTTTCAGGAATATCAATTGGAAAAGACTGGTTAGAATTTATAGTTACATCTGCAAAACTATCAGTTACATTTGATATTTGCCCAGAGACTTCTCTATAATTATTCCCTAATACTGTTACCCTGGAGCCTTGTTTTCCCTCTGATCCCACGCCAGGCACCTTTACTACATTTATATCGATTGGCAAAGTAGAGCCTTCCCGCGGTTTCGTGGCATCTTGCAAATATTGATGTTTGGAATTATTAAAAATAGACGGGATAATATCCGGGAGATCAACTTTATTAAATGTTATGTCTTTTGTAGATTCGGCTATCAGCTTCGCGCTAATTGGAAGCACCTTTTTCCCCTCTGTTCCATATCCTATCTCCCACTCTTTTATCTTGGCGATTTGTTCGTTGTTAGCCGAAGAAAGGTAGCCTTTTATGACAGTACCCTTATCCATTACCAATCTTCCATCAAAGCCAGAGATCTTTGTGCCCTGATCTTCAAGAAATATCCTCTTAGCAGACGAGTCATTCTCAAAAGGAAGGTCTAATTTGCGCTCAAATGCGGAATTAATATCACCAATCGCGTAAGTATTTAGATCATCTTTTCTGGTCTCAATACCGGCGACATTAATTTCTTTGCCAAAGAAATCTAATTTTTCAAAAGCCGAAGCACCCTTTAACCATTCTTTGTAGAATATTTGGTCAATGCCATTTTTGTTATTAATATCCTTGTAAAGATACCCTCCCTCTATGCCTATATTTTTTAAGGCGCTCTCTTCAAAGACGATCTTTGACGGCTCATTTGGTATATTAGAAAACCCTGTACGGGAATTTAAAATAACTTTAGAACCAGACAAAACTATCATTGACTTGCCGGTGTAGTCTTTACCTATCCCTGTTAAGAAATTCTTTTCAACAAAAATATTATCCCCCGGCTTCATATATGCGCCAAAGCTGCCGACGGAAAAAGATTCGCTAGAGTTTCTCATTACAAATTTCACTACGTCTTCGGAAACATTGGAAGCGCGGTAAGAACTTGTATTGGTATTCTCACCTACGCCCTGCCCGTTAAAATTGGCAAGGATATGATTAATCTGCGGCACATATTGATGGGTAAAATTATTAATTTGTATTTTATCAACGCCTGTCAACTGACGGGCTTCCGTACTATTAAACTGGATATTGCCGTTGGCTACATAGACGCTTCTGCCATCAACTTGAATCATATTATCCCGTTTATACGCCAAGCCGAGGATCGCCGCGACAGAACCAACTTCACCCTTATAGTTACTAAGTACTGCCGCTAATTTTTCCCGCGGGTCAGTAGGCGCCGTAACACCAGTTATATTCTCATAGCTGCTTACTAATACCTTTAAAACATCGGGATATTCTGTCAGACTCTTA
>JALOCE010000024.1 GCA_023227925.1 Candidatus Omnitrophota bacterium | reverse complement strand
AAGTATCGCCGGACGGCAGCGAAAAATTAATTATATGCCAGATAAACGAAGGCCGTTCAAAACCAATGCGCGAAGAAATTATCAAGAAATTCGAGCAGTGTTCTAAGCTGGTAGTTTTAATGGGGAATGAAACCTATAAAGACGCATGGGTTGAATGGGAAGTCAACAATTTTTATAAGATGAAAGATGCGCTTTTGCCTGGTAAAGCGTGGATGAATATTCGTGGTATGTTTCTTGAAGGCTGCGAAAAAGCGACAGCTCCTAAGGCTTTGGAATGCAGGTCGACGCAACGCTTGGCTTGGGACCCCGAGGCTTTAGAAAAATGGATAGACGAATTAAGTTAAAACAGGCGCGCAATAAAGTGAAAGAATGCGGAAAGGGTATTTTTATATAGCAAATCAAACCCGCAGCGGAAAGCGCATAGGGTTGGTTTTTATCCTTAATATTGGGAATGGGAAGCTTCTAAAGCTCTCTACTTTAAAATATATTTGTAATGATAACAGCATTCTCATTATTTTTACGCCTGTATCAAATAGCGAATCCGGTATTTTAACAAAACATTTGAAACGGAGCAGTATTTTTCATAGAACATTTGACAGCCGAATTTGTAAATTACTCGGGGAGATTATTTCCGGCATGTTGAAGCCGGATATCGGCGCAGATCTTGTTATTAGAGAGCTTACCGAAAGGCAAAATAAGGACTATAAATATTTTGAATACAAATGCTATGATAAAATATATATACCCGGCACGATTCCAATGAAACGGAGTAATGAAATTGAAGTAAACAACCACAAAATAAAACTCGGAGACTCTATGTTTAAATTATTCCTGCGCCTTGTGCTAGAATTAAAAAAGAAAAAGGAGGGTTGGGTTCATAGGCATAGCCTGGGTTCAGACAATATCATTATGGATGTCGAAAAATTCCAGATTTACAGCAATCTTAGGACGGCTTTGCAAGGAAGTCTATTAGATAAGGACGGCCAGAAGTTTATAGAGAACAACGGCTCAAAGCAGTACCGGATATCGCTCCACCCAGATTTTATTACCTACGACAGAGAAAAACTCCTCAAGCACCCCGATAGCAGTATTCAGAAGCTCGCTAAAAAACTAACCTAACTATAATCCGGCGCATTAATCTTGATTGCTAATAAGAAAAATTCTTGGTATTATCTAAAGTGTAATAATGTTAAATCATTTGTGTTAGGAGATTCGCATATGCCTAAGAGTTACCTAAAAAATTTCTTATTGTGCTTATTTCTCGTGAAGGCAAGTTTATGATACCGTCAGGCAATACCGTTGTTATAGAAGGTAGAGATGTTTTGCTGGTGCTTGCAAATATGGCAGATCTTTCTATTTTTCAGCAAACCGTAGCATAGCTTAAAAGGGATCAAGAGTAGATGTCGAAATTCTCTGAGGTTTTAAAATCCCGTAATTTTTTCTGCCTCTGGCTGGGGCAGATCATCTCGCAACTTGGGGACAGGCTTTCACAGATGGCCTTGATTGCCTTTGTTTATTCAAGGGCGTCGGGTTCAGCTTATGAAATCGCCAAGATACTGTCATTTACAATAATCCCTGTATTTTTAATCGGTCCGATTGCCGGTGTTTATGTAGATAGATGGGATAGGCGTAAAACCATGTATGCATGCGAATTCCTGCAAATGATTTTAATTTTCACTATACCTTCCTTTCTATTTTATACCAAAAATATGATTCCTATTTATATCATCGTTTTTATATCATTCTGTATCGGCAGGTTTTTTGTGCCGGCAAAACTGGCGATTATCCCTGAGTTAGTTGAGCCCAGGAATTTGCTGATGGCAAATTCCTTAGTGAATATTACCGGTATGATCGCCACTATCGCCGGTTTTGGTATCAGCGGTATCTTGGTAGAGGTGGCTGGCCCCAAAAAAGGTTTTTACATGGATTCTTTAAGTTCTTTAATTTCTGGCACATTTATATTTTTTATTTCCAGCAAAACTGCTGTTTCCTTAAAACATCCGGCGTTTAAAGATGTAATTTTAGTAAGCCGGGATATCGTGCAGAAGATCAGAAAGTCTATTTGGCTTGAGATCAAGGAAGGTATAATTTACTTTTTACGCCATAAAAATATTCGTTTCATCGCCGCAGTGATGTTTCTGGTATTCTCTGCCCTGGGTTCGGTGTATGTGGTTTTGATTATCTTTGTGCAGCAGGTTTTACAATCCGCGACCAAAGACGTAGGGTTATTAATTATGTTTTTGGGTGCCGGGCTTTTTGCGGGCTCTATGCTTTACGGCAAGTTTGGCAGCCGGGTTTCCGAATATAAGGCGATATTTTCCGCCTTAATTTTAAGCGGTATGGTGTTGATTGTATTTGCCGTAACGCTAAAGAATTACCCTAAATTCTATATGGCGGCATTTTTATCTTTTATCTTCGGCATATTTGTTTCGCCGATTCTATCTGCCTGTAATACCATTATACATAATGTCAGCAGCAATGAAATGATGGGCAAAGTTTTCAGTTCCCTTGAGATGGTAATGCATCTCGGGTTTCTTATATTTATGTTTATTAGCAGCATCTTAAGCGCAAAATACGGTCCTTTCATCATGCTTGTGGTTGTGGGAAGCGTAATAATTCTTTTAGGGGCAATCAATCTTATTTATCAGCGCAGGGCTTCTTGGCTGAATTAGTCTAAGTATTTTTCTTATTATTGGTGCTGGCCCTTGGTCGATTGACGCAGATATAATAGCCGCCCATATAATTTTTTTAATTCAACGGACGGCGTAACAAGGAATGGGAGGGGTGTTTAGCATGACTGGTAATTTATATCAGGATTGGCCTGTATATGTATTGCTAGGAGGAGCAGTAGTATGGATTATTTGGTTAATTATCAAAAGTAATTTAGCAGACAAAAAGGATGACTCTTCAACGAAAAAAGACAATAAATAGTTCAATGGCACTTATGACTTTTAATTCTCCAACCGCAGCAAGAAGGAGAGCCTTAAATATTATTATTCTTTTTGGTTTGGTCAGCCTTTTTGGTGATATTGCTTATGAGGGGGCGCGTAGCGTCAACGGTCCTTATCTAAAACTGCTTGCGGTAAACGCTGTTACCCTAGGGGTGATAACCGGGATAGGAGAGTTTCTGGGATATACCTTGCGTTTACTTTCAGGGTATGTTTCGGACAAGACAAAATCGTACTGGCTTCTGACTATTGTTGGATATGGTTTGTTGGTGAGTGTGCCGTTGCTTTCTCTGGCTGGCATATGGCAGATTGCTGCGCTGTTTATAATTTTAGAAAGAATAGGCAAGGCCATCCGCAGCCCCGCAAGGGATACCATACTTTCGCAGGCAAGCTCACAGGTTGGCACCGGATTTGGGTTTGGCCTGCATGAAGCGATGGATCAGATTGGCGCGGTTGCCGGGCCTTTGATTTTTACGGTCTTTTTTATGCTGATAGGCAAAGAGCAGATAGGAATTGTCGCTTATCAGAAAGGGTATGCCTTTCTTTGGATTCCTTTTTTACTGGTCATGTTTTGCCTGTTTGTTTCTTACCGGGAGGTCCCTCATCCAGCTGCTTTGGAGGCCGCGGGGAAAAAAGCAAAAATTCTAGATAGACTCTCCAAAGTTTTTTGGCTGTATACGCTGTTTACTTTTGTTACGACGTTGGGTTTCTGCTCTTTTTTACTGCTTGCTTTTCATTTTAAGTCTTCTAATATTCTCCCTGACGCGCAGATTCCTTTGTATTATTCAATAGCGATGGGCATTGATGCCGTAGCTGCTTTATCGGTCGGTAAACTATACGATGTAATGAAAACCCGCAAGAATAACCACAATGCTGGATTAGATTTATTGGTTATCATTCCAATTATGACGCTTTTGATGTCGCTATTCGTATTCTCCCAACGCCATATCCTTGTTATTATCGGAGTGCTTTGTTGGGGGATAGTAATGGGCGTTCACGAGACAATTATGCGCTCGGCGATTGCAGATATTACCTCTCTAAACAAGCGAGGAACAGGTTACGGCATTTTTAACACCACATATGGTCTGGCAGTTTTTTTGGGGAGTGTCTTATTGGGATTTTTGTATGATCGTTCGATAGCATTCGTTATCACGGCAGTTATTTTTGTGGAGTGCCTGGCCTTAGCGGCTTTCTTTTATCTGAAACAAGAAACCTCAAAGGAGATAACGGCATAGCGCATGCATAGACAAGAATTACCGAAATGCTGGTTTATGCTTTTGGCAATAGGTATTCAATTATCTCCCGGCGTTCTTGGATGGGTTTTAGGTGTGAATATTTAAAAGTTCTCTGCCGGTGAAACAAATCAAAATTGTGTTGACTTTATCTAATTGTCTAATATAATAAACAATTGTCTAATACATTAGACAGGAGAGAAGATGGGGAAAAGAAATAATAAGGTAATAGATATATTCGGCGCGACTAATTCCCTTAAGGTGCTTTCGTATCTTGCCCAGGACCCGAGTAAGGAATTCTTAGCCAGCGAAATTCAGAAGACTACCCTTGCCAGCAGAGCAGGGGTGTATTTCGCTTTAAAAGAGCTTATGCGGCAGGGTCTGGTTTCGCAAGAGAGAAGAGGCAAGGTTATCTTTTACCGCATTGTCTATGATGACGCAGCTATAAAGCAGTTTAAGATATTGAAGAATGTGTTTTCCTTACGCCCTATCGTAGCCAAGCTTAAACCTTTCTCGCGTAAGATTGTGCTTTACGGCAGCTATAGCCGCGGTGAGAATGATCCTGCCAGCGACATAGACCTTTTTATACTCTCAAAGGATCCAGAGGCAACAAAAGACGCCCTTTCTTCCCTTAAAACTAAGCAAAAACTCCAGACTGTAATTAAGACTGCAACTGAAATGGCCAGCTTTAAAGAAAGCGAAAAAGTCTTCATGCAGGAAGTAGAACGTGGCATAGTGCTCTGGGAGGAGAAGGGATGACCATAGAATATGATGATTGCCTAAAGAGAGGCAAGATTAAGCCGTTTTCACGCGGGCCTGCGTTGGCAGCAAAGGAAATAGAAGCAGCAGAAGCAGACTTAAGTCGGGCGCATAAAACCTACAGCGAAACCGACTATAAATGGGCAACTATTCAGACCTATTATTCGATGTTTCACAGCGCAAGGGCCTTGTTATACGCCAAAAGCCTGCGGGAACACAGCCATTATTGCCTTGTCGCTGCCATTAAGACTTTGTACGTTGAGACGAAGGTTATCCCGGTATATATCCTTGAAGGTTTCCAGCAGGCCAAAACTTTAAGGGAAGAGGCTGATTATTATAACCGTTGGTCCCAAGCAGGCTGCGAAAAACTTATAAAGTTGGCCGAAGAGTTCTTAGGAATAGGTAGGAATACAATTTTACCTAGGCAATAATAGCTGGTTTATCATATCCCGGCGTTCTTGAATGGTTTTTAGGCGGGAAATGTTCAAAAGGCGTCTGCCGGTGAAGATTCTTAATGTCTCTTGATTGCCGCATTGCTTCATATTTTCAACAAATTCCGGAGGTAGCTTGTTGACTATTTTCAACAAGTGGGCTAATTTAGACTCTGATATATTTAGTTCTCTACAGGTTTTTGCCCAGGTTATTTTGGTCTGGCCGCTGTTAATGAAGGCCTTAATCTTTAGGGCCTCTACTATGGTGTTTGGGTAGATTCGGGGCTTGCGGACGGGTACCGGCGGCAGAGGATCTACTAAACTAAGCAAAATCCGCTTGCTTCTCCGGATATCCATCTTCACAACCAATTGAACCACTTGGGGTTCTGCGGTGCGGCGGAAGACAACATTGGGCAGCTTTTTCAGGCCGACGGTATAAACGCCGTCGGCCATTTTTTATATCCAGCGAGAACAAAGGCCCAAGGCCAATGTGGAAAAAAGTCATAAAAAAGTATAATAATACAATACCTAAATCGGCAAAAGCATCCTACAATATTCCTGAAAGAGTGTGGGCCAAAAAGGAGGGAATATGAAAAAAATCATCATCACATTTTTGCTTGTTTTTATTTTAGGACTGGCGGTCGTGGTCTTTAACCGGAACGTCCTGGCCAGGTTCATCATTGTCAATGGGATTAAAAAGACCTGTGGCCTGGGAGTCAATATCAAGAGCCTGAATATCGGGTTACCGGATGTATCAATTTCAGGACTTAAGATTTATAACCCCTCCGGTTTCAAAGACCGGTTGCTGGCGGACATCCCCAGGGTTTATGTGGATTTTGACCTGCCCGCATTCTTTAAGAAAAAGGTGCATCTTAGGAAGTTAGAGTTGGAGATAGAGGAACTGGATGTAATTTTAAACGAACAGGGCAAGTTGAACGTTAACTCTCTGGCACTTCTTGTGCCAAAAGGAGGCGCCGGGAAGCCTCCGGAAGTTAAAATTGATACGCTCATGATAAAGATAGACAAGGTAGCCTATAAAGGGTATACTCCCTTTGTAGGAGCTAAATCCGGGGAATTTAACCTTAAAATTAAGGAAACCTTTCACGACGTAACCAATCCTTCCAAAGTAGCGGCAGAGATCCTGCATAAGGTCCTTTCCCGGATAGGTATTGAAAATTTGGCTAATTTTGATGTTTCCGGGGCAGCCAGGAAGGCTATCGGAGATGCGGGTGCCGCGGCGCAGGAGGCAGTAGAAAAGTCAAAGCAGGAAGCTCTTGAAAAAACAAAAGAAGGATTAAAAGAAATATTTCCTCTGGGAGAACAGAAATGAGCTCAAGTTTGTGGGAAAAATTCGGCAGTAGCATAAACAGCACGCTGATTTCTAAGATCATCTCAATAGCGGTGATATTCCTCCTTGCCCAGCTTGCCGTTAAGATCTTCAGCAATACGCTTAAGCGGGGGCAGAGGCTTGCCGCCAAGAAACTCAAAGACCCATTAGGGGAAATATCATCTCTTGAGACGCGGTTCGATATTACCAGGCGCATCATTATCGTAGGTATATATTCCTTTGCATTGATGTTGATCCTGCTGCAATTTGAAGCCGTCCGCAGTATCGGAGTAGGGCTTCTGGCTTCGGCCGGATTAGCCAGCGTAGTATTAGGCCTTGCGGCACAGAATACGCTCTCCAATATTATCGCCGGGATCTCCATATCATTTTCCCAGCCGGTAAGGCTGCGCGACGCCGTGATCTTTAAAAATGAATTCGGGGTGATCGAAGAAATTTCTCTCATGCACAGCACCATTCTTACGTGGGATAATAGAAGGATCATCGTGCCTAACAGTGTGATGGCGAGCGAAGTTATTGAAAACTGGACGATCAAAGACTCGACCCTGATCGGGACTGTCATGTTCTATGCGGATTACGCCTGCGATGTGGATAGGGTGAGAATCTGGGTAAAGGATATCGTCGCCTCAAGCTCAAATACGACAAGCGAGCGCATGTGCGCTGTCCAGGTGGTTGATTTTACGGAGCGCGCAATGGTATTGCGAATACTGGTCAAGGGCCCGAATCCGGGGAAGACCTGGGACTTGAGGTGCGAGGTGAGGGAGAGCTTGATAAAAAAATTTAAAGAATCCGGCCTTCCCTTGCCGGAAATAAGGGTGGGTTTCCATCCGCATAAGGGCTCTTAATGGATAATCCAAGGGAGGGCGCATGCTAAAGAGGCTGCGGCGCTATTTCTTTTCCGGTCTTTTAATCATACTGCCCATATTTTTTACCGCCTATATACTCGTGCTGCTTTTTAAGTTTTTCGACGGTGTCCTGGGGCCGCTGGTAAGCGTTTATTTCGAACAAAAATTCGGTTTCTACGTTCCGGGGGCGGGCCTGATTCTATTTATCATAATTCTGCTGTTTGCGGGTTTTTTGAGTACCCATTTCTTGGGCAGGGTCTTTGCTAGGTCGTTGGACGGCCTTATCAACAAATTCCCACTTTTGCGGTCGATCTATTTTTCTTTTAAGACGATCACCGAATTTCTATTTTCCGATAAGTATGGTAAATACAAAAAAGTCGTTTTGATAGAATTTCCCCATAAGGGGTGCTGGTCGGTAGGCTTTGTTACCAATGAAGGTTTTAAAGAGGCGGAGCAGAAAACGGGACGTGATCTCCTCAATGTGTATATTCCTCTCGTCCCGACACCTACCTCGGGTTTTCTACTCCATCTGCCGCGCGAAGAAGTGATCATGCTCGATATGTCCATTAAAGACGCGCTTCAGCTGGTGATTTCGGCCGGGGTGATCAATCCTCAGGAGGCTGTTCAGGAAGCCGACAAGAGGCAGCCTTGATAATAATGGGGAGTCTTATTTTTTAGCCCTTTGCAGAAAATATGTTGCAGAGGGTTTTTGTTTAAGATAGTATTGATCATATGGATTACAAGAAAAGGATCCCCGCTAAAAAAATCGTTTATTTTGTCATTATTTTCTTTGTCGCCCTCATAATTATCAAGGTTTCTATCAAAATTTTTCCTTGCCTGCCGGCATTTTCCGGAGAAAAGAATTTAGAGAGAAAAATCGGACAGATGATCCTGGTGGGATTTAACGAATCAGATCTAGACGGCGAAAAATCGCCTTTGAGGCAACAGATT
The DNA here is from genome assembly GCA_023227925.1 of Candidatus Omnitrophota bacterium. Classification (GTDB taxonomy): domain Bacteria; phylum Omnitrophota; class Gorgyraeia; order Gygaellales; family Profunditerraquicolaceae; genus JALOCE01. The sequence goes on along the minus strand of JALOCE010000024.1, from coordinate 11,355 downwards.
AAATCCGGGCAGATCACCGGGGTGATATTGCTTTCGGAAAACCTGGTTAATCCTGCGCAGGTATCGGGCTTGATAAAAAAAATCACCGGTATCAGGGCAGAGCAACCCTTATTTATCGCCATAGACCAGGAAGGGGGTTCGGTCGGGAGGCTCGGCGCAAACAACGGCTTTGAGCATTTTCCTTCCTGCGGGGAGGTAGCTTCGACGAAAACCCCCGAAGAGGCATATACGATTTATTTAAGGATGGCAAAAATGCTGCAAGAAACAGGCATAAACTTAAATCTCGCCCCGGTGGTTGATCTGGATCTAAGCCCTGAATTGACCTTCAGGGACAGGAGAAGGGCATTTTCCTCAGACCCGGGAACAGTAATCAGATTCGCCAGGGAATTTATCGCCGCCCACAGGAAAAACAATATTTTGACCGCGATCAAGCATTATCCCGGTATGGGCAGCGCAAAGAGCGATCCTCACAAAAGAGGCGTCGATGTAACAAAGGTGTTCGATGACATTGAATTATATCCGTTTTCCGAGCTGATTAAAGAAGGCATGGCCGACATGGTCATGAGTGCCCATATCATTAACTCAAAAGTAGATGCAGCAAATCCGGCTTCTTTATCGGCTATCCATATTGAAAAGATGCTGAAGGGGGAAATGGGCTTTAGGGGCTTGGTTATCACCGACGATCTGCTTATGCCGGCGATAACCAATCAATTTTCGCTTGAAGAAAGCGCCGTAAAGGCCGTTAGTGCAGGGAACGATATCCTGCTTTTTGTCTATCATCTTGACAATCGCAAGTATAATGATTTGCCCCGGAGAGTAATCAAGGCAATAAAACGGGCAGTCAATAGCGGAGAGATCAGCGACAGTAGAATAGAGGAATCTTTCAGGAAGATTATCGGGTCAAAAAGAGCGTTGAGGCGGAATTGATCGCAGCCGCCGGCTTAACGCCTCGTCGCCGTAAAATTGACTAAACCGGTTGTGTCCCCGCCATTAACTATTACAATGCGCAATGCAGGCGTAAAGGTATAGCCGTCTCTGGAAGGGATTGCGTAATATGCGCTATTAGCAAGTCCCTCCTTGCCGTAATTACCGGAGAGATTGGTAAAACAAACCGTGCTTGCGCCTCCTTGGGTCGGGGTGAGGATGACTTTGACTCCCGCAAGGCCTACGTTATTGTGCCGGATAGTTCCCGATATCCCTCCTTGCGCGGGAATGAAGTTGACTGTCTTTGCTTCACCGCGAGAGATGGCAACGGTCTGGGTATTAAACGCCAACCCTGCCTTTGAAGCATATACGGTATAGGTCCAATCTGCCAACCCTGCCTTCTCGAAGTAGCCCCGGGCATCTGTCACTACATAACCTGCAGCACCCGCAAAAGACATTGTTACGCCAGGTATGGCTGTGCCTGAGCCAGTTGTGACAACTCCCGAGATTTTCCCCACGGGAATGGTAAAATGCACATCTCCTATCGCGCAAGCAGAGTCTATGGTAACATTCTTTGAGGCAGGAATGCAGTTCCCAGATGAAACAAAGGGAGTAACTGTGTAGCTGCCGTTAAAGAGGCCGGTTTTTGAGTAATAACCTCTCGCATCAGTAGTAACAGTGCCTCCTTGCGGGCTTATGGTGACTCCTATCCCGATGGCGGGTAAATTTGAAGATGTTTTAATAAATCCGGATAGAGAGCCTGTTTTCATTATAAAATTCACATTAGTTCTGTTGGAGCCGGTCAAGTTCACGGATAATGACGCCGGGGTGAAAGTATAGCCCGGTTTTGAAGGAGTAACCGTATATGTACCGGTGACCAGCCCGGGTTTTTCATAACGGCCGAGAGTGTCGGTCTGAGCCGTGCCGGGATTGCCGGGCCCGCTGAAATTTATTGTCACGTCACCGACCGCAATACCCGCGATTGTTGTTACGCAGCCTAAGATTGCCGCGGTGGGGATATTTTGGGTTGCGGCGTTGACGATATTAGAATGCTCAGAGGGGCCGAATTGGCTATATGCGAACACTCGGTAATAATATCTTGTGCCCGGGGTCAAGCCGGTATTTGTGAAACTTGTTGCGCCTGCCGGGGCAAGAAGAGTTGTAAATGAAGAGAAGGCGCTATCGGAGCTGCGTTGGATCCTGAATCCGGTTTCATCCTCGGAATTGTCCGCCCATACAAGGTTGATCTGGTAGGGGGAGATGCCTTGTGCGGACAGGTTCGAAGGGGCGGAAGGGATAGTCTTTAAAGTAATATTTGATATGACTGTGACGGTACCACCGTTTACGTCGGGAAAGTTTTTCTCTACGGTATTTTGGCCTTCCTCCAGAGGCACAGTTATTTCCTGTCTTGAGCCGTTGACGTTATATGTCAACGCAAACAATTTTTTACCGGTCACCGGGTCTGTTCCTCTAAAAAGTTGGGCCGCAAGGGTTGCATTGATGTATGCGGGTGTCTCAAGCGCAGCTTGCGCTCCAGGCAAAGGATGATTCGCAAAGAAATTCCAAAGCGCCGCATTGGCAATGACGGCCATATTTGTCTGGCCTAAAGAAGCAGGGAATGTGCCTCCGGGCCATGTGTGTCCTGCACCGTGTATTTTAATGCGCACCACCTGCTTTGAAGCATTGCCCCAGCTTAGCGGGATTACATTTGCATCAGCAGTATATCCGGGATAAGGCGTATAGGCTTGAGGCAGGACGCCTGAAGAATCGCCGTTGTGGTAATGCCTGAGTATATGCGGCAGTAAACCGGTATCTACTCCCAGATAATTTATTGCCCCTGCATTCAAGCCAGCTGTGCCGGGTCCACCCGCGTAAGGAATATATTGGTCTTCGGTCCCGTGTATTATCATTGCAGGCATGGGGGATGCCGGCTGAAAGTTGTCTTCTGAGACAATACCGCTTGCCACGACTCCGATAGCGGAAAATACATATTTGAAAGAAGTCTGAAGGGGTTGCGCCGGTGTAGCTAAGGCGTAGACCATCTGCCCGCCGTTAGATATGCCTGTGGCAAAAACCTTTTTCCTGTCTATGCCGTAGGTAGGCAGCAGCCAATCCAGGAGCGCGTTTATGAACGCCGTGTCGTTTATGCCGAGCCTCCCCGCAGCTGTTTCTAAGATGGGGGTGCTCCATGCGTTCAACACAGCATCGGGATAAACCGCTATATAGCCGTTCTGGTCGCAGGACCTGTTCATTTCGGTACGGAGCATCTGATAAGCAGCATTACTGAGGCCGCCGTGGAAATTCAAGACTGCGGCCCTGCCCGGTACATTGGCTTGGTTATTCGGGAAATGCAGCCAGCCTGTCCTTTGTAGAGACGAAGCAGGGTTACCGGGGGTATTTTGATAGTTTATTGAGAATCTTGTGTATAGATATCCGGAATAATCAAAATCAATGACCTGCCCACCTACGCTGTTTGCGTTAACTCCAGTTACAGTTACGAAAGTCATAAGGCAGAAGGGATCAAGCTGCACCTGCAGGGACTTAGCAATCGAGTTTATACCGCTGAAAATCGTTTTTATATCCGGTTGAACCGGCAGATTGAAGAAACGTAATGAAATACTGTTTTCGTCGATTTCTACTTCGCCTCTGGGCGCGCTGATCTGGTACCTGGCGGATTCAAGCCTGCCCTGGACAGGCGTAGCAGCACTGATCGTAATCCAGAATCTTCCCTCGGTTTGAGCCGGTTCAATACGCGCTTGATAACCTGCGGCAACAGTGCTCCTGAGGGAATCCAGGTAACTCCTGACGGGAGTGCTGTTTATCTGCTCGACAAAATTAACGCGTTCAAGGCGGTTACCGTTGGCAATCACTATCGTTTGAGGATTAAAGTTATATCCGGCCTTGGAGGCGGTAATGGTATACGTTCCGTCAGCCAGTCCTTCTTTCCGGAAATTGCCCTGTGCGTCCGTCAATATACTGCCCACTCCGGAGATCTCGACATTCACTCCCGGAAGAGCTGTCCCCGACATATTCATTGCGGTCCCTGAGACCGCGCCGACATTCACAGCAAAATTAACTTCAGCCAGGTTAGCCGCGTTATTGATGGTGACATTCTGGACAGCTGGTGAGAACAGATAGCCCTGGGTATCGGAAGGTGTTACAGTATAATTGCCGTTCAACAGGTCGGTCATCATATACCATCCGCGATGGTCGGTATTTGCCGTAGTTGGAACGCCGGAGAATGTTACTGTTGCGCCTGCAACAGGCAGGCCGTTTGATTTCTTAAGTATCCCGGAAATCGTTCCAGTACGCATGGTAAAATTAATGTCAGTGGCATTGCCTGCGCTGATAGTTATGGCGCGGGACGGCGGATCGAAGGTGTAACCTGTTTTTGAAGGAGTTATGGTATAAACGCCATAGCGCAGGTCCATTTTTTTGTACACGCCGAAGCCGTTAGTCTGTGTTGTAGTATGTGTTGAAGGACCGGCAATATCAATAGTAACATCGCTGACGGGTATCCCGTGGACGGTTTTTACGCTTCCTGTAATTGAGAAGGTCACGCCTGTAAATGTAATGCCCGACACGTCTTGTCCGTTCAAGCCCACTTGCAGGCTGGCGGGCTCAAATTTATAGCCCGGCCTGAAAGGCCTGATTGTATATGTTGCATTGGGTAGATCCCTGATTGAAAAATAACCGGTGCCTGTAGTAACCGCCGTTTCATTTACGCCTGAGAATATCACCCTCACGCCTTCCATGCCGCCCGAATCGGCATTAACGACCATGCCGGAAACGGAGTGGCCGGGATAGGTGAGAAAAGAACAGTTCATGGGGTCGCGCAGGTCAATGTCCACAGAAGGGCGTTGGAATGTGTATCCCGCGGCCTGTGCGTTCACCGTATATTCTCCAACCGGAAGATTAGCCGCGGAATACTGGTAGTGGCCGCCAGACACAATAGTCTGCTCAGTGCGGGTGTAATCAATATTTTTCCCCGTAAATTTAACAAACCCAAAGAGCATCTTGCCCGAGGGTGTTTCCAGGGAGCCGGAGACAGTGGAGGTAATCACGGAGAAGTTAATGGTATTCGGAACCGCCACGTCTGAAACTGTCGCATCGACAAATTTATAAGACATTTTTGAAGCAGTAAGCGCATATTTCGCCTTTCTTAAACCGCTTAAGACATAATTTCCGTTTGCATCTGTTTGCGCGGTTACCGTGCCAGATGGCCCGTGCGCGGCTATGGTTACACCGGCTAAGCCAGCCGACTCTGTTATTGAAACCTTGCCGGTGACTTGATAGGTGGGTTCCGGAGACGCCTGAAAGTTTACTCCGCTAACCGCGTCTGCGCCAAGAATTATTGTTCTTGACCCCGGCTCAAACACATAACCTGTTTTTACGGCGCTTACCGTATAGGTGCCGGTTGTAAGGCTGCTTATGGAATATTCTCCGCTGTTATTGGTTGTGATGCATAAAACTGTACCGCCTGGTTTATAGAAGTTTAAGTCAGTTTCAGATACGCCGTTTCCAGACTGGTCAGTAACTCGCCCTGAAACAGTGCCGCCCATGTTTGTTACAGTAAAGTCTGTGCCGGTGTTATCGCCATTTACTTCTATTAACTGAGAAGTCGGTGAGAAGGTATATCCTTGCGTTACCGGAGTAATGCCATAAGTTCCGATGCCCGGCATTTCTACCTGGAACACGCCGTATTGATTGGTGAAAGCATGTATTCCCAAAGGGCTAATAATTAGTTCAATGTTAGCTAAGCGCTGGCCAGAGGGAGTCGATACCGTCCCTCCGAGCTGAGGAAGTAAAACTTTAATTTTGGCCTCGGCCTCTGATGACCAGCGGCCCTTATCGTCCCTTACTTTAAAGCGAACATTGTTGTAATTACTGCCGGAAGCGCCTCCCGTAGAAAGCAGATCAGTAGTGAAGCTGCTCGCATCGCTCAGGAAACCGTCTAAGTCAGAACGCCAAGAATAACCGGTAATATCGCCTTCCCGGATACCGCCCAGGCCTTGAAAAGACACGCTCTGACCTTTAAATATGCGTTCCTGGCTATACGCCTGTATCATCGGAATAGGCGGGTCTAAAGTCAAAGTCGGATCTCCCAGAAAAGTTAGTCCGTTATAATGCTCATCTATCCAATCCGCCGGCCACAAGGGCAAAAAATAATTCTTGAGATTGCGATGCCAGTTCTTATAAGCGTCACCGAGCGTATTTCTTCTTGGGTTATCCAGGTCTGTATATAAGGTTTCAGGATTTATATAAGTGCCTAAGCCGCTAAACCCGATCACCGCTAGGCCGTTTCCATGAAAAATATAAGCAGCATTTACAGGCATATCATGTTCAAAATTAGAGCCATAACAAGCGGTAAAATAGTAAAAAAGCGGCTTAGGCTCTAGGTTTCTTACGCCTTCATAATATAGATCTTGTCCTTCCCCGTTATTGGCGATGATATGACGATCTGCATCTCCGTGCGCAGAAAGGAAAACCCACTCATAATTTTCTTTGAGTTTTTGTTTATATGTTTCTAACGTTGTTTCCGCGTTAATACTTACCGGAATGACTTCCGGATAAAGGATATCCAGGAGTATCTTATCATAGAGATTGTGAAACAGATTAAGCAGGACATCTAAGAAGATCGGCGCCGGTATAGAAAGGGCCGCATCGCAGTCAAGAAAAGAGAGTGCCTTTGAATGATCAATGCCGCTGAGCTGTCCGATGCGGTAGGCATGATTTTTTGCCAGATATTCAACTAATCTCGCGGGACATGAATAACCGCCCAGTTTATTAACCGGCAGCCGGCCGACCCAGATCTCCGGGCCTATGTCTCCAGTGTGGCTATCGTAAATTCCATCTGCATCGGAATCATTCCAGGCCCCATTAAAATCAGCATAAAATAAGTCTGTAGGAAATATATGATGCCCATGGAGCTCTGTTTCATAACAAGCAGACGGAATTTTCCCGATCAATATCGCGCCTTTTAACCCGCGCATAGACGCAAGGAACCGTCTTATCTCGGCTGGATCAGAATTATCCGGCATAGTTATATTTATCGTAAATACTGAGACATTGAAATTTTCTGATTCGAGGTCGGTAATATATTGGCGCCATTCGTCTCTTGAGGCAATATCGGGGTAGAAATTCTCATTCAATAAAATCAAGATTTTCTCAGCGCCTCTCCCCGAAACATATTTTTCATTGAAAATCAAAGTTGCCAGCGCGCTTGACAGAGGAAAGACAGAGCACAATACCAATGGGATAATTGCGAAGCAGAGGATGAGCCTGAAGGACTTATTCATAGTGACCTCCTTTAATTTCTCGCGAGCCGGTTGTTGCCATAAACCGTTTAACAATGTTTTTAGGAAGTGGGTAAAAAAATTTTCCTTCTCCTGGCTATTTATTTCCATTCCTCGGCTCCTTTTTTAAAAAACAAACAACGAAAAACGGTTTTTTGTGTTTCCATAGATAAGACAACGGACAAACCGGTTTTATTCCACTTTTTTTATGTTTTAAGCCTGCGGGTTACGGAGAAACAGGGGAGGGGAGGTTAAGCTCTAAATTAGTATCGGAGAGTATCTTTTTGAATTTCTCCTGCTGCTGCTGATTAAGATTGGGATAAATTTCTGTGGCGATCCTTTTCCGTATTACTGTTGTCTCATCTTTAAATTTTTCTATGGCGGACAACATTCCTGGTTTTTCCTGCCTGATTATTTCTTCAACTTCATTAGCCTGCTCAGGGGATAATCCGAGTTTCGTTTTCAGCATATTCATAAACTCGTCAAAATTAGCCTTTTGCCGTTCTTGGGTAGGCGTGTTCAAATAATAGGCCTTGATTACCCGGGACATATGTTTTCTGGTATATGACTTATTTAACAGCGCTCCTGTTACTATGCCGGCTAACAGGCAGGCGGCGCTTAAACTTAAAATAAAGAGCGTAGCCTTTTTCATTTTAATTGCTCCTTTCATAACATGCTTGGAGATAAGATCATTTCTGTGTTGAAGGGGTCAAAATAGGATTTTTGTTCTGCCGCCATTTCTCGTTTTATAGAACCGAATAATACGACAGCCAGCACCAAAAATGCCGTAACCGGCACAGGTATCAGCCATTTGGCTAAAATCCCCGCCTCAGGCACCCATTCCAGCCTGATGATCTGCGGTTCTGGCTTCAACCTGTCCTTAACCCGGGCTAGGAAATCATCAGGCGCTTGCAGCCTTTCCTGTCCGGAAACCAGCTTTTTTAATACCATAATACTGTTCAGTTCCCTGCTGCAAGACAGGCATGTTTTTAAATGGGTAGCCAGCCTGTTCAGTGTTTCCGCATCCGCCAGTTCATTGTCCACGTATCGGGGCAGCAGCTTTTTCACTTTATGGCAATTCATATTTCGCCATCCTTCCCGGCAATTGATGACAGGGCCCTCTTGAGGACTTCCCTTGCCCTGGATAATCTGGATTCAACAGTCCCTAAGCGGCATTTGAGTATGCGCGCGATCTCAATATAAGAGAGACCTTCAATATCCTTTAGCACCAGCACGGTTCGATACTTGGAGGGAAGACTCCCGATCGCCTCTTGGACCAATTGCCGCCTTTCTTTTTCTTCCAGCTCCGTCAAAGAACCTTTCGTTATCCTTAGCGGCTCTGCACTCGTATTCACCGCTACAAAAAGTTCCCTTTTTGCCCTTATAAAACTGTAAGTAGTGTTTATGGTTATCCTGTAAAGCCAGGTTGAAAAAGCCGACTCTTTTTTAAAATAAAGTAGGTTCTTGTATACTTTGATAAATACTTCCTGGGCAATATCCGGGGCAGCCTGGAAGTTGCTTGATAAAGAATAAACTATATTTATTACATAATTCTGGTATTTCTTTACCAGGGTACCGAAGCATTCCTCGTCTCCGGCAAGGAACCTGTCTATCAGCAAGTAATCTTCAGCGTGTGAATCCATAGATTAGACACTGCAATTTTTGGATTTATTCCAATATTTTTCCTTACCTAATTTTATTACAAAAGCTGCATAAATCAACAGATAAGAAGAGTGTTAGAGAGCCCTTCTTTTCCTTGACATAGGGTAGGGGGGTATGCTATACTATGCTTGAGAGAGGTGAAGACAATGGAACAGCGGACAACGCATAAAGAGCAGCTGGAGTTCCTCAAAAAAATAGAAGGCCAGGTCCGTGGCCTGCAGAGGATGATAGAAGAAGAGAGGTATTGTATCGACATTATCATCCAGATCCACTCGGTGATTGGCGCACTTCACAGAGTAGAGGACGAGATTTTCAAAAAACACATTGACGGCTGCGTGGTGCAAGCCTTGAGGGGAAAATCCGAAGCGGAAAAGCAGAAGAAGGTCGATGAAATAGTAGAGCTTATTTCCAGGTTTAGAAAGACGGTTTAAGTAGAAACATGTCAACGAAAAGTAGAAATACGCAGTTCATTATTGGAAAAACCTCGGTATAATTAAAAGACATGTTTAGAAAAATATTAGCCGCATTCTTGGTTTGGATATTTTTATTCAATATAGGGTTCACGTATTCTGCGGACTCTTTGTCTTTGAAGGCCCTAGTTGAAGAGGCGCAAAAAAATAATCCGGAGATCCTGGCGGCAAGAAAGCGCTGGGAGGCCTCTAAAGCGAGGATACCCCAGGCCAAGTCCTTGGACGACCCCGTATTCGGGCTCACCTTTGAAAAGACCCCGGGCAGCCCTTTTCAGCTGCAGAAAACAGCCTCTGAGGACAGGATGCTTTCGATCGCCCAATTCTTTCCCTTTTTTGGCAAGCTGCCCCTTAAAGGCAAAATTGCGCTTGTTGAATCCCAGATGTTTGCGCTGCAATATAAGGATAAAGAACTGGAAATCATAAACCGGGTCAAAAACGGCTATTTTGACTTGTTTATGAATTATAAAGAAATAGAATTAGCTCGGCAAAGCCTTTTATTATTGGAAAACATTGCGCGGGCCTCCGAAGCCAGGTATTCGCTCGGGGATATGTCCCAGGAAGAGATATATAAAATAGACGCCGAGATAGCCCGCCTTAACAATACCATCAGGAATCTGGAGCAGGAAAGGCTTTCCAAGCAAACGCGGCTTAATACATTACTAAATAAGGATCCGGAAGAAAATTTGGGGATCCCGGAATTGAATGAAGACGTATCGTTCGATAGCGATAGCAGGTCGTTGTATCAGGCAACGCTTCTTAATCAGCCGGAGCTGTTGACCTTCTCTTATGCGATAGAAAAAAACAAATATGCCAGGGATTTGGCAAAAAAAAGCTTTTTCCCGGACTTGATGGCGGGGATCGTGCAACGCGGTATCACAACAGGCACAATAGGCCCGTGGGATTTGATGTTGTCTTTTACTTTACCTCTTTGGTTCTGGACAAAACAGCGTTACCAGGTGAAAGAGGCGATCGCGAATTTAGAAGAGGCAGAAGCGGCTTATAAGGTGATGGAAAACAGGGCATTTAGAGAGGTAAAGGATTTGGCCGTGAAGATAGAAGTCGCAAAGAATAAAATCAGGCTTTATAAGACCAGCTTAATCCCGATCCTGGAAAGCTCCATCAATTCTTCTTTATCTGCCTATGCCTCGGGCAAAGGCGATTTCATGATGCTTTTAGACAGCCAGAGGATGCTTGTTGAGGCCAGGATGGATTATTATAGGGCGCTTGTCGAATATAATATGAATTTGGCGGACCTGGAAAGGTCTGTGGGTATAAACTTAAGTGGGGTGAAAAAATGACAAGAAGAATGTTCATAATTTTTATACTCTTTTCTTTAATTATCGGCTACCAATTCTCAAGCGGCAGCTGTCAAGTCTATGCACAGCACGAGGGGCATCAGCTATATTATTGCCCAATGCATCCCACCTACACTTCTGACAGGCCCGGAGATTGCCCGATTTGCAATATGAAACTGGTAAAAAGAGAAGAGGCAAAAGCTGCCGCGGGGGCAGCCAAGGAAGAGGCTGGTTTTTACATCAGCCCCGAAAAGCAGCAGTTGATCGGCGTCAAGACCGAAAAGGTTATCTCCAGGCCACTTGAAAAAATAATCAGGACTGTAGGCAGGGTGGTGTTTGACCCTGATCTGTATAAAGCCCAAACAGAGTATATTGAAGCGATTAAAACCCTGGAAAAAGTGCAAGATTCCAAAGAAGCAGGCATTATATCCAGGGCTGAGGCTTTAGTTGATGCAGCGGAATTAAAACTGAAATTGAGCGGTTTAAGCCAGGGACAGGTCGAAGAATTGGCAAGCATAAAAGAGAGCGATAAGTCTTTGCTTTTGTCTTCTTTAGCCATTCCTCGGTCATGGGTATACGCTACTATTTATGAATATGAATTGGAAGGGGTCAAGGTTGCTCAAGAAGTTACCATTACGGCAGCGGCGTATCCGGATAAAAAATTTAACGGCGAGGTCGTAGCCATAGACCCTGTATTTGATTCGATGA
>JALOCE010000152.1 GCA_023227925.1 Candidatus Omnitrophota bacterium | reverse complement strand
ATCACCGGCGGCGTGACCCCGGCCTCGGCGACGCCTTATATCGCGTCGTATCATTGGCGATATTATGCGACGGACGTCGAAGAATATGGCGGCCATCTCTATCTCCCCGTCCTCCCGGCCGATTCTATCCCCAGCGTGAGCTCGTCGACAGGCCGATTCCACGAACCGGGGACGGCCCTTTCGTTTGGGGTCGTGAAGATGCTCAATGGAGACGGGCGGTTCGATACGCTCTTTGATGCTTACGTTTGGGAAGCGAAACGGATCAAGGTTCGGATCGGAGAGAAGGGGAAGGGGGACGCGAATTATGCCGTGATTTGGGACGGTTGGACCGGCGATATCGAATGGGACGATAACGCGGTTTCCATCGGGACCGAGGATTTGCGGACGCTGGTGATCTGACAATGCTCAAGATAACGATCCCCAGACATCGATATTCAATAGCGGATTATCCGAACATGGACCCGGCCGCCGAAGGCCAGGTCATTCCAGAGCGTTATGGAGACCTTCATAACCTTGTCCCGGTCTGTATCGATCTTGCGGTGGGAAAATGGAAGTTGAACCGGCGGAAGATCCACGCGATAACAGCGGTGAGAGAGGCGGGGAAGACACTGATCTCGGGGACGGAATATACGCCAGATTTGGTGAATGCGGAATTTACCATCGGGGTCACGCCGGTGCTCCAACCGTCGACGGTTTATTATTTTGTCTTGGAGTCGGACTACACCATCAACGGGACGGATTACCTCGGGTTCGGGTGGGGGACGGATGGCGGGATTTATACGGGCGGAACGTGCTATTTCATCGATGGGGCCGGGGCGTGGTCTGACCAATCCAAGGACATTCAGTTCCGGGTCTATGCGAAAGAAACGCTCGACGGACCGGAAATACGAATCATTGACAACTGGGTTTGGGGAGCGTGGAATTATAACGCCTATCTACGGAAGGCAGCGGCGCAAACGCGACTCGCCCAATCGTTCACGACGCCGGCCGCCGGCGGGCCGTGGTATCTGTCTCGGATTCAGGTAGAGGCAAAGGCGACGGGTACACCGTCGACATCGCGGACAACGCTGATGAGTATTTTGTCAGCGTATAACCCGACCGAGGTACAGGTCGGAGTCAAATCATACCGGATGGAGAATTATACGGGCGAGGCGAACCGCGCATATTTCCCCCAACGCGGCGCGGCCACAGACCTCACGGTCGACATCGAAGGAATTGAAACCAGCGGCGGGGCGTTGATGACGAACGTCGCGGATATCATCCAGGACATCCAGGCGAATATTTTGGATGGGGACGCGGACGCACTGAACGCGGCCGATCTGGTCGCGCTTAAGGCGGCGCGAACCGAGACCCTGGCTTTAAATTTGGATACCGAAACGGATTACGAACCGCTCGTCAATAAGCTGGAAACCGGCCAACTCTGGAAATATATTCCGTTGTTGGACGGGACGATCGGTTTGAAATACGCGGCCAGCGGAGAGCCGGCCGGAACGCCGCATTATCGTGATGAGCATTTCGTTTCGTTCCGGATGCGCCGGGTATGGAGCTCGATCTACGAGCGGGTGAAGATTAAATACGCACAAGACGGGGGGAGCGGGGAGTTCTTGGTACAGGAGGCGGAGGCGATTGCGGCCAAGTATTTATACCGCAACCAACGGACGCTGGAGGTGGAGACGTTTTTAACGGATGCGGCTTCGGCGCTTCTGTTGGCGCAAGATTATCTAGGGACATCCACGTCGGGGGCGCGGAAGCAGTATCTAAGCCAGCCGATGGTGGTGGTGGAATTTGAACTGGCCGTTGGGTTGGGGTGGGAATTGTTGCCGGCGATGAAGGTGAAGCTCACTCGGGAACGGGCGATGAGTGCGACGGGGGCGCTTGCGGGTGTGCTGTTTTATGTGCTGGATGTGCAAAAGAACGGTTCGAGCGGGGCGGTCACGGTGACGGCGATTTTGGACGCGACAACCTACTGAGGGATGAAATGATAGGCCGAACGCTGACGGACACCAACAGTCATGAGCGGACGATCCGGTGGATAAAGAACGAGATACAGGCGTTAAAAAATCGGATGTCGGGCACGGGGACGGGGGAGGTCACTGGGGAGGCCTATGAGCCGGCGCTTGGGAATCCGGCGGTTACGGGATACGTCCTGTCCTCCACGGATGCGGGGGTGAGGTCGTGGATATCGGTTGCGGCGGCGTCGGCCCACGACGTTCTGTCGGCCACGCACACGGATTCCACGGCGGCGGCGGTGGTTCGGGGTGATATCATCATTGGGAGCGGGGCGACCCCGAAATGGACACGGCTCGGGGTCGGGGCGAGCGGGACGTATCTGGCGGGAGGAACGGAGCCGTCGTGGGCGACGTTGAACCAGGCGGCGGTTGCGGGGCTCCAAACGGACGATAGTCCGACTTGGGTCGGGGCTACGTTTTCGGGGCTGACGGCCTCGCTTCCGGTGGTGACGGATGGGAGCAAGGGGTTGGCTTCGCTGGCGTATGCGACATTCAAGACGAATCTGGCGATAGCACAAGCAGACGTTTCTGGATTGACGACGGCGAGTTCGCCCGTCTTCGCCACGGTGAAATGCTCCGACCTGACGGACGGGTATATCCCGTATCACGTATCCGATGCGGCGGGGTTGGCGGATTCTCCGTTGCGCTCCACGGCGGAAGACCTGGGGGTCGGATGCGCTCCGGCTACGGGGATACGGCTGACGATTCAGGCGACTTCCGCGTGTGAGGCAACTCTCGGCGCGGAGATGTTGACAAATAACGACTTTGCGACGGGTGATTTTACGGGGTGGACGGCGGGCGCGAATTGGGACGCGGCGACGGGCGCGGCGGTCCATACGGCTGGTAGCGCGGAAACACTGGTACAGTCCGTAGCCCTGACCAATGGTATTTATTATCAGGTCTCGTTTGTTGTTGTGAGGTCTGCTGGTAGCGTGGTTGTTACATTTGGAGACCTTGAGGGATCATATAGTTATACGACGTCTGGAACGAAAAGCGTGTCGTTCACGGCGACGGCTACGGCGGCGAAAGACTTGACCTTTACGCCATCGTCTGATTTTGCCGGGTCGATTGACTCCGTGAGCGTCAAGGCGATTACGGCCAATGCGACTCCGGCGTTGGACATTAAGAGCCTGGCCGGAACGAGTATGGTGCCTATTCGGGCGAGCGCGACGCTGTATAATTTGGGGATTGGGATCGGGTGCCTAGCCACCAACACGACGGGCACGGGCAACGTCGCCAGCGGGTACTTGGCGCTCTACGCCAACACGACGGGCAATTACAACGTCGCCAGCGGGCACCAGGCGCTCTACGCCAACACGACGGGCGGTTACAACGTCGCCAGCGGGTACACGGCGCTCCGGTCCAACACGACGGGCGCGGGCAACGTCGCCAGCGGGTACGCGGCGCTCTACGCCAACACGACGGGCAATTACAACGTCGCCAGCGGGTACTATGCGCTCCGGTCCAACACGACGGGCGCGGGCAACGTCGCCAGCGGGTACCAGGCGCTCTACGCCAACACGACGGGCACGGGCAACG
>JALOCE010000153.1 GCA_023227925.1 Candidatus Omnitrophota bacterium | reverse complement strand
GGCCGGGTTTCATCAAGGCTGTGAATGTCAGGCCTTCTTTACGGTTGAGCAGCAAAACTTCTACTTTGCCTCCGCTTGCGCGAAAGCCTTTGAGCCGGCTGGGTAAAACTTTTGTATCGTTGAGGACGAACAGATCGCCTGCCTCAAAATAATCCGCGATATCCTTAAAGACGCGATGTTCGATAGAGCCGCTTTGGCGCTTTAAAACCAGAAGACGCGCATTATCCCGCTCTTTTAAGGGATACTGGGCGATCAATTCCTTGGGTAAATCATAATCGAAATCAGAGAGCTTCATATATTAATCAAGTTGCGAAATCAAAGCGCCCGGGTAATAATACTCGAGTATCTGTTCATAGTTATATCCTTGTTTTGCCATAAAATAAGACCCCCACTGGCAGAGGCCTACGCCGTGGCCCCAGCCAAGGCCTTCGAACACCACATCTTGCCCTGCGATACTTAAATCAAAATTAGTGCTCTTGATGATATTGGGGCCGATTGTTTCCCTGAAATCTTTTGCCGAAATTTTAAGCTCTTTCTCGGCGGATAATATTTTTAAGTCTGTTATGCGCCCTGACTCATCCCTGCCTGATATCAATATATCTTTTATATTGTTTATCTTAAACCCCGCCTTTTCCAATTTATCGTTGATCTCTTTTAAGGACAATACATAATGCCAGTTAAAATGCGGCGATTCTTTACAGAAGCCGCAAGGCACACCCGCAAGCGGCGCGATGTTTATATTCCAGAGCCTGGATGCGTCTTCTGTGTGCCCGGCGCAGGTAGCATGGTAGAAAGCGGGAAAAACCTTGCCTTGATAAACAAGGATCAGCCCTTTTGTTTCATCCACTGCTTTATTTATCCGGTAACGCTCGGCTGCCATACCGCTATAGACCTGAGAATATATGTCACTGGTCAGATCATAATCTTTACCCGCGCTCTCCTCTATTTTATAGACGGCAAAACTACGGAATACTATTACCGCCGCTTTTAAGGCGTTGGGCGGCCAGTAATGGGATATCTCGCGCACAGAGATCCCTTTGACATAATCCTCCAGCCCGATATAATTTACGACCGTTATCTTCTTATCTTTATTTTTTATCAATTCGATATTGCCTCTATAAGTGCGGCCGTCTATCATCACCAGGTCAGGATTATATGTTTTGATAAAGACCCTTCCTGCGGCAAGATTGCTCGGCCCAACGAGGATCCCTTCCTTACAGCTGGTTATAGTGGTATTTAAAGACCTCCCCCTGGCCAAAACTTTCTTTCCGATAGCATCGGTTATCTCATAAGAGCCGCTGATCTTAAAATTCAGGGATTCGGCGTCCTGTATAATAGCCACCCGGACATACTTTGGCGCCTGGGCATAGCAATTAAAACTAAAAAGCAAAAAAATTAACAGGCTGATGAGCGCAAACTTATTTTTTTTCATGGCGTTCTGCTTCGGAATAAATACAGCCGCAATATTTCTGGCAATATATCCCTTTATTCTTCGCCTGCAGGTGGGCCTCTCTAAAGCCCGGGCGAAAATCTTCATAATAAAAATTTATGTTCTCTTCTTCTTCGATATGATCGCCTATCCCCCGTAATAATTCCTGGTCCTGATAAGGGCTGACCAAAAGCGTAGTAGAAAAATAAGTAAATTTTTTTTCTTTTGCCGCCAGGGCGGCCTTATGCAGGCGCAATTCCCAACAGATAGGGCACCTGCCGGGATTACGTTCGTTGGATTTTATCATCCGGAAAAAATCCTGCGGGTCATAATCAGGGTAGATTACCTCTATCCCCGTTGCCTCGCTAAAATCCTCGACGGCCCTCTTCCTGTTATCGTATTCCTCAAAGGGATGGATATTCGGGTTGTAAAAAAAACCCGTTACCTCAAACCCTTTTTCGCGCAGCCGCTCTAAAGGATAGATCATACACGGCGCGCAGCAGATGTGTAATAAGAGGTCCATTTAAAAAAGTTCTTCTTGTTTTTCCTTATTATATTTTATTCCGAAGTGTTCGAAGGCGAGTTTTGTCGCCAGGCGGCCGCGAGAGGTGCGTTTCAAATACCCTGCTTTTAATAAATATGGCTCGACTGTATCTGCGATAGTATCCACTTCTTCGTTAAGGCTTGCTGCCAAAGATTCTACCCCTACCGGCCCGCCGCTAAAAGAATCCAATATCACCCTTAAGACCTTGCGGTCCAGCTCATCAAGCCCTGCCTTATCGATCCCCAGGTCATCCAAAGACTTCGTCGCAATACCGGTATTTATATTTTTGGACTTGGCGACCTGCGCGTAATCCCTTATCCGGCGTAAGAGCCTGTTTGCGATACGCGGGGTCCCGCGTGAACGCTGCGCGATCTCCAGCGCTGCTTCTTCATCTATGTCTATACCTAGAGTCTTGGCCGAATGCCTGACGATCTTAGCCAGATCTTCATGTTTGTAAAAATCCAGGTTATAGAATATGCCGAACCTGCCCCTTAAAGGAGCGGTCAATAGCCCGGAACGGGTAGTTGCGCCTATCAAGGTAAAGGGCTTGAGGTTGAATTTTATGGTCTTGGCATAGGGCCCTTTATCGATGACAAAGTCGATCTGAAAACTCTCCATCGCAGGATATAAAAATTCCTCCACTACTTTGGAGAGGCGGTGTATCTCGTCGATAAAAAGGATATCGCCTTTATTCAAATTAGTCAATATGCCGATTAAGTCCCCTGCCCGTTCGATTGCCGGCCCGGAAGTAGCGATGATATTAGTATTCATTTCATGGGCGATGATATGGGCCAGCGACGTCTTACCTAAGCCAGGCGGGCCGGAAAGCAGCATATGCTCCAGAGGCTCTTTTCTCTCTTTAGTCGCGGTAAGGCATATCTTAAGATTATCTACTAGGTCTTTTTGGCCTATAAACTCCGAGAGTTTCTTCGGCCGCAAAGAAATATTTAAGACAACATCGTCTTCCGATTCCTCTGGCATCCTGGCCAACCTGTCATCGGTTAAGCCGCCGGAGGCATCTTTAATACCGGAGTTACCTTCAATTAGTTTCTGCCGGGTTTTTTCTGTCATAGGGTATAATATTATCTTTATTCCTGCAGATCTCTATTTCGCCGAATACGTCTCTCTGACGGGGGACGATCTCCTTTAAGCGGGTCAGCTCTAATATCGCCAGGAAAGTCACGATTATCTCTATCTTATTCTTCGCCTTCTTGAATAACTCCGAAATAGTCAATGCCTCCGAGACCAGGAGCGCATGCAGGATCTGGTGGATCTTCTCTTCGATAGTAAATTCATCTTTGATTACTTCATAAAATAAATCCTTGGGCACATCTTCTAAGGCGCGCGAAAAAGCATTGATCAGGTCAAAAATGCTGGCCTCAAAATATACTTCCCCCGAAGGCTCAGCCGGGGCCTCTCTGTCTTTTTCTAAGGAGGCGGGCCGCTTAAATACTTCGCGCTGCTCTATCTCGCGCTGCCTTAAGTTTTCCGCGATCTCCTTGAACCTTTCGTATTCCAGGAGTCGTTTGACCAATTCCGCCCGGGGATCTTCCTCTTCCTCCTCGGCACCTTGCG
>JALOCE010000023.1 GCA_023227925.1 Candidatus Omnitrophota bacterium | reverse complement strand
CGCTCCTTATCACCGTCTACTCCTGAATATGGGCCTTGTTTTACTTCCAATATCCTGGAATCCTGAAGGAACTTTATGCTATGGCCGCCGCTGGCAAGCAAAATCGTATCTCCGCCGGATAAACGCACAATCTTTATCTGTACTTTATCTTTACTGTAAAGCGAAACTTCTATCTGGCCCGAAAGCATATGTAATACTTCCTGGGTAGCCGAAACCTTCCTATCAACGCTCTTGTGGACATGCGGGACTATAAGATAATCTTTTTTCCGTGAAATTAATCCTAGCTGCTGCGAAAATTCAGGCGGGCTGAAAAAACTAATTCCGTCTGTTGCGTGGTTATTTCTTAACACGATCGCTATTATTTCACCATCATGCTCTATTCTTTCTACGCTTTCCATATTTACTCCTTGTAGAAATTTTTATTAAAAATATAAAAGACGGCGCCTGTAAAGGCAGCGATGGCTTTTACGAAATAGAGGTAAAACAAACCTAAGAATAAAACTGGTTTTCTTAATGCCTTTGGATGAAAATAAGTGCGCCTGGGCATACTATGGTGAATGGCCAATTCCTTATTGAACTTGTAGGCAGGTATATAATAATAACCATACCTGAAGAACTTACGCGCCACTGCTCTTGCTGTAGTGGTCTCATGATGCCAGATATAAGCATTAATGAATTTTATTTTTGCCCCCATCTTCACGATTTCATCATGAATTATGGTGTGCTCAAAGGTGATAGGAGGATTTTTGGCAAAATCTATTCTTTTATAGTAAGAGGCGCGGAAAAAACGCGGGATGGCAGTTCCTTTTATCGGGTCGTCATCGTGCAAAGAATGAAAAATGTCTTTATCATAGGCTATCACTCTCTCTACAAAGGTATTCTTTGTGATTAGTGATTTTTCAAAGAAGGTCACGCCATCATAACCTTCTTCTTCGCAGGCCTTGACAGCCTCCTCTATAACATTAGGCTCCAGTATCTGGTCGGAATCCAAAAGGAATACGTATTTTCCGGAACTGGCATCCGCTCCTACCTTGCGCGCCAGGGCAAGGGAACTTGCAAAAAATATCTTAGCACCGTAGCTTTTAGCTATCTGGAGAGTATTATCTTTACTGTAAGAATCCATAATGATGATCTCGATATCCTGGTAGGTCTGCCTCTTCACAGAATCCAGGCATTTCACAAGTGTTTTTTCTGAATTAAAAGTCGCTATATTAATGGATACTAAAGGCCTCATTTAGATAAATACCTCAAAATTTTTGCAGGATTACCGGCAACCACAGCAAAATCCTTAATATCTTTTGTTACCACCGCACCTGCGCCAATCAAAGTATTGCTCCCTATAGCTACGGGTAAAATTGTGGCATTCGAACCAATAGCAGTATGTTTTTTGACTAACGTGCGTTTCATCTTCCATTCTTTCCGGCAAGCCGGCATAAGACAATTCGTAAAGGTTACCCCGTGCCCTACAAAGACATCATCTTCAATAGCCACGCCTTCGCAAATGAATGCGTGAGACTGAATACGGCAGTTCCTGCCTATTTTTACGCCTTTTTGAATTTCAACAAAAGGCCCGATAAAACTATTATCGCCAATTTTGCAATCGTAGAGGTTCACTAAATCCGGATAAGGGATTTTAACGTTCTTGCCAAACTTGCAATTTTTTATCGGCATATCAGGTTAATCGTTAACGATAATGTTAACATCTCTCCTTAACTAAACTTAAATCGCTATCAACCATCATCCTGACCAATTCCTCGAATTGCACAGTCGGTTCCCATTTTAGTTTTCTTTTCGCCTTGCTAAAATCGCCTTTCAATACATGGACCTCTGCAGGCCGGTATAGGTCTTTATCTATCACTACATAATCACGCCAGTTAAGGCCGGCATACCTAAAAGCCAATTCTACAAACTCTTTGACTGAATGCGTTGAACCGGTAGCTATGACATAATCATCGGGCTTGTCCTGTTGAAGCATAAGCCACATTGCCTTGACATAATCTCCGGAAAAACCCCAGTCTCTTTTAGCCTCTAAATTACCCAGCCTTAACTCCTTGCTTAATCCCATCTTGATCTCTGCTACGCCGCTGGTAATTTTACGGGTCACGAATTCAAAACCCCGGCGGGGGCTCTCGTGATTAAAGAGTATCCCTGAAATGGCAAAAAGGCCATATGCTTCCCGATAGTTACGCGTTAAATCAAAACCCGCTACTTTAGATATACCATAAGGAGAACGAGGATGAAAAACAGTGTTTTCATCTTGCGGCACTTCCTTGGCATGTCCGAACATTTCACTGCTTGCCGCAAAATAAAACTTGCACTTTGGAGCCATTTCTTTTACTGCCGAAAGGATAAAATGTGTCCCATTTATATTTGTATTAATAGTAGAAAATTCATCTTCAAAGGAATAGCTGACAAAACTCTGGGCAGCCAGATGATAACACTCCGTTGGCTTTACCCTGGCAACCACCTTAAAAAGGCTGGGATAGCTTTCCAGGGAACCGGCATGTAAAGTGATCTTATCTAAAATATGCCTTATCCTCCAAAGATGATGTTCAGGATCCTCCAGGGCTACCCTCCTTGTGATTCCGTGGACCTGATAGCCTTTTTCTAAAAGAAACTCAGCTAAGTATGAACCATCTTGACCATCAATCCCAGTTATAAGCGCCCTTTTCGACATGCTTAATACCTCCTTAAAATTATCGTTTATACAACGGTGCTATTTTTTCCCATTTGCTTAAAAGCCAGCTTTTATTTTTAAGGCACCAACCAACCGTAAGCTTTAATCCGAACGCTAAATCCACTTCTGACCGCCAACCTGCTTCCTGAAAGGTTTTGTCAGAATTTAATTTATACCTTATATCATGGCCCGGCCTATCTTTGACAAACTGAATATTATTTTTATCCACTTTTAAAATATTAAGAAGCATCCCTGCAATTTCAATATTACGCTTCTCCTGGCTGCTCCCTAAATTGTAAATTTCTCCTATCCTAGCCTTCTTTACAATCTCCAAGATCCCCTTTGCGCAATCTTGAACATAAAGCCATTCCCGGACATTTCTTCCTTTACCGTATACCGGAATTTTTTCGCCTCGCAATATCTTTAGGATACCTAAAGGAATAAATTTTTCCGGATATTGCCAAGGCCCGTAATTATTGCATGGCCTGATGATTATTGCCGGAAAACCATAGGTCCTCACATAAGCTTTTATGAGTAAATCCGCAGCAGCTTTTGACGCTGCATAAGGGCTATTAGCCTGCAGGGGAGAACTTTCAGAGAATTCGCCTTTTTTTATCTCGCCGTAAACCTCATCAGTAGAAATATGCACAAACCGCTCCACCTTATATTTTCTGGAAACATCTAACAAAACCTGAGTGCCTTTAATATTAGTATCGATAAAAACTGATGCGTCTTTAATGCTTCTATCCACGTGCGTCTCTGCCGCAAAATTAACTACAACCTCCGGCTTCTCTTTTCTAAAAACCTTCTCTAGCCCGTCTCCATTGCATATATCCGCTTTATAGAATTTATATTGCCCCTCTACTTCATGCAGCCTGATTAAATCTGCGGCATAGGTCAGCTTGTCTATAACAACAACCTTAGCCCCTTTCGTTGCCACAAGACGGATAAATGCGCTGCCGATAAAACCCGCCCCTCCGGTTACTAATATTTTACGTAACTTCTGACGCATTCTTCTAATATCTCCCTGGCGCTTCTTACTTTAAAACCAGACGCCTCTAATTTGTCAGTCGATAAAATAAGGTTAGTCCGTGTTGAACCTAGCTTCCTGAAACTGATCACCTCATACTTAAAATTCGGATTATATTTTTTATATGTTTCCATCAGGTCCCTGAAATTTAATCCACCCTTATTTACAACGTTGTAGATCCCCCGCGCATCAATACTGATTAAATGCTTTAAGGCTTTTATGAAATCGGGCATATACGTAACAGAATTAGGAAGATCGATTACTTTCTTATAGTTAATTAATTTTGTAAGAAGGTTCCTGGGATGAGGCCGGCCATCTAATGGCACGCGCGGACGGACGATCAAAACAGGGTATTTCTTGGCTAAAACTTCCAGGGCGCGCTCCGCATAGATCTTTGTCCGGCTGTAGAAGAGATCAAGAAAATCAGGGATCTTCTCTTCGTTTATCGGCTTATCTTTAAGGTAATCGAAATGAAAGATACAGCCACTGCTTATATGGACCAATTTTATCTTATGCCGTAGAGCTACTTCTGCCAAGGCAATAGGCATAAATGCATTCGACATCATAGCCTTATTTTTATCTAATTCGCAATCATCTACATTCCTACCGATATAGCCTATGGAATTGATGATGACCTTGGGATTGAATCTTTTTATTTGGCTTTCTGCATCGCTATAAGAATATATTTTTTTACCGGAGATATCGCATTTAAATTCCCCCTGCAGCCTCTTACCGATAAAACCCCGGCCAAAGATAAAGATCTTATTTCTCATATGTTTTTTAAATATTCTCCGTAACCCGTATCTATACTTTTGGACAATTCCTTTAACCGTTCTTTATCGATATAACCCATACGGTAAGCGACTTCTTCTATACAGCCGATCATCAGGCCCTGCCTCTCCTGCATAGTTTTTATAAAAATAGAGGCTTCAACCAGAGAATCACATGTCCCCATGTCTAACCAGGCATAACCCCTGCCCAGTAATTTAATTTTTAATTTACCTTTTTTTAGATATTCGTTATTAACAGAGGTGATCTCCAGTTCCCCGCGCCCCGATGGTTTTAACGCCTTGGCTATTTTAACCACGCTATTATCGTAAAAATAAATTCCGGTTACTACATAATTTGATTTGGGCTCTCTGGGCTTCTCATGGATAGAAAGTATTTTTTTCTTCTTATCAAATTCAATAACGCCGTATCTTCCGGGATCCTTTACATTATAGCCAAAGATAGTCGCGCCTTCTTTTTGCCGGGCTGCTTCTTTGAGCAGGCCCGATAGGCCATCGCCATAAAAAATATTATCCCCAAGTATAAGACATACATCTGCCTTGCCGATAAATTTTTCTGCGATGAGAAGCGATTCTGCAATGCCCCTGGGCTCTGCCTGTTCGGCATAAGAAATATCCAATCCCAAAAGAGCGCCGTCACCTAATAAATCTTTAAAATGAGGTAAGGCAGCCGGGGTAGAGATTATCAGTATTTCTTTTATCCCCGCAAGCATTAATACAGACAAGGGATAATAGATCATCGGCTTATCGTATACAGGCAGGAGTTGTTTGCATACTGCCTTTGTTGCCGGGTAAAGCCGCGTGGCCTTACCTCCTGCCAAAACTATTCCCTTCATTTATTTTTCTCCTTCATTTATTCTTAGAGAAATCTAAAATATGGCCTAACACCTTTTCTGCCGCCCGAAAAGAATATTTTAAATCATAGATATCCCTGACAGAGAATAGCTTCCGCAGTATAAATTCAGGCTCAAAAGACACCTTATACATCCCCTGCACCAGCTCCATGATCTTATCATCCGGTATGCCGGTCTGCATGACCGGCTGCTTCATATCATAATCTTCCCAATTCAGAGTCCTTAGCCACCCTTCCCGTTTACATTCTTCAAATAGTGGAGTACCTGGATAAGGCACGACCATAGTCGCCTGCATAGTATAGGCATAGCCTTTTTTCAGGAGCCAACTACCTAACTTAAGGGTCTCCAGCGCGTCTTCGTAGCTCTCCCACGGATAACCAAACATTATGGTGATATGCGGAAATAGGCCCGCCCTGGCTGCAGCTTTACAGTCTTCGATGATCCTATCTACTTTCAGATTTTTATTTATCCTATCCAGCGTCTTCTGGCTTGCAGATTCCAGGCCAAAAAGGAGTAAACGGAAATTAGCCTTTTTCATCAAGGCAAAATCCTCGTAAGATAAAGCGCCGAAACGCATATTACAGTCTAGATAAACTTTTTTATGGTAACCCCTCTGGATTATCCCATTGCAGAAATTTTCTAGCCATGCCCCTGCCGGAAAACTACCGCTATCATCCATGATCTCGCGGACACAATGTTTCTCGACCAACAAGCCTATTTCATTTAAAACATTTTCAACGCTCCTTGACCTGAACTCCGGATAAAGCGTAGGCCAGGAACAAAAAGTACACTTCCCCCACCAGCAGTCCCTGCCTGACATAATATAAGTTCCGGGAGTTCTTTTATAATTACCGTTCTTAAAAGCATAGAGCTTCCACTGCGTAAGATCGCGGTCAATAGGGGGAAGAGAATTTAGATCATGGTTAAGCTGGAATTTTCCCGTATTCTGAATATGGCCGTCCTCCCGGTAGTAAATTCCCGGTTCTAAACCCGTAACCTCTGACTTGCGGCTTCCGGCTTCCGACTTCAACGCATTACACAGATTCAATAATAAAAAGTCATAATCACCGCCGGTTAAAACAAAATCTACTTTCGAATTGTAAAATGACTCTTCCGGAAGCGCAGTAACGTGATCGCCAAACAAAACAACATCAGGGCCTTTCCCCTGAGGGAAACGCGCTTTAATATCATCAATAATTTTCCAGTGTTGTTTTATAACCGGGGTCTTTGTCTCAAAGGCGATCAAATCAGGAGCCTCTTTATCTACTATTTCTAAAAATTTATCGTAATTTAAATTTTGCGCAATGCCATCAAGCCAGATAACCTGATGCCCTGCTACTTTAAGAAGGGTAGCTGCAGTTGCGGGAACGACCGGATATATATATGTAGGCTCTTTAAAAAACTGGAACTGCCGGTTCTGCGAAAGAAGCGGAATGCCTTTTTGACTGCTTAAGGGCGGGTAGGTCAATAGAATTTTCATCTTTTTTCTTCGCGTAAAAATGGAGAAACCAGGCCTTTTAAAAAGTATATACCGTAAGCAAAATGAGTCATTATAATCCCCGGGAATACTAAGGCCGCTAAGCGTAAATCTTTCCGGATACTAAAAATAAACACAAGCAATAAATATAAAGACAGACCCAGAAGATATATTATCCTCATCCAGCTGAATAATAAACCATACGTCCCCCCTACAAATAAGGCCAATAAGAAAAGGCTCGGGATAAAATAAGCCGGCTTTAATGAGGTAGAGGGAAATTTTTTGACAAAATAACCCCGGTGCAAAGCATAGCTGGCGACCTGTTTAATATGCGGTATAAATAATGGCCGGCGATGATGAAAAACTAAAACAGCCGGATCATAAATTATTTTCTTGCCGAGCTTCTTTGTTATATCCAGGCACAATTTAGTATCTTCTCCCGGCCAGAAGGTCGTCTGGAAACCGCCTAATTCCCGCAGTATTGCTTTACGCACTAGCAAATTGCAGGTAGGAAAATCATCTACTTCGATCTTCTTTTTAGGCAAATAGCGGTAAACATATTTACCGCTGACTAAAAACGAAGAATAAACTAAACCGCTCGCCTGCTGCCTTAAGGTGTCTATTGACGGAGTTATTGCCGGGCCTCCCACCGCAGCAACAGCATCGTCTTTGAAATCCTCCATGGCACATTTAAGCCAATCCTTCTGCGGCGAGGCATCATCATCGATAAAAGCAAGGATATCCCCTTCTGTATGCCCTATAGCCGCATCCCTTTTCTCCGGTACGCTTACAGCGCCCGTAGGGATTATTTTTACCCTGCTGTCCGCAGATAAAGATACCGACAGTCCTTCCGGAATACTGGCGTCAGGCAATACCAGGATCTCAAAATCAGGATAATCGAGTTCCCGGCACCTATTGACGCATTCTTCTAAATTCTTTTGCCAGGTTTTTACGACGATGATAATCGATACGGTCATAGTATTTTAATACCCTCATCCGGTAAAATACAACCAGGGTATCCCAAAACGTAGTAATAACCGCCCGTGATCCGATCCTGCCGAAACGCCTCTGCGGGCGTAAGATTATAGGCGCCTCAGCTATGCGATAACCCAGATGATGCGCATTTACCAACACCTCCAGATCAAAAGCGAATTTCCTCACTAAGATCCTCGGGAACACATCCCTGATCACCTCGGCCCTGAATAGCTTTAAGCCGGTCTGCGTATCGTGACAGGGAAGATTAAAAAGTATCCTAATCAATAAATAATATACCATGCTGATTATCCTGCGCTCTAACGGATAATTAACAATTGAATTAGGATGCATTTTCGAGCCGATAACAATATCAGCTTTGTCTAAAAACATTATGTCAAATAAGGTCTGGATCTGGATCGGATGCAAATCCATATCCGCATCCAAAAACACTACATAGTCTCCGGTCACATAGTGCAATGCCTTCTTTATGGCCCTGCCCTTACCCAGGTTAAAAGGATTCTTCTTTACGATAAGCTGCTCAGGGTACTTCCCGGAAAGGGCTTCGGCTAATTCATAGGTATTATCTGCCGAGCCATCGTCTATTACGACAAGCTCCCAAGAACATCCAAAATCATTGAATGTTTTTATTGTTTCCTCTATACTTGCGACGATGCGGTCTGCCTCATTATAAGCAGGCATGACTATAGAAACCTTGCCTCTTATATTCTTCATCTTGCCACCTGGAAGCTATGCTGCCTTTGTTTCTTATAAACCAATGTTAAATGAATAAAAAAGAGTAAAATCGCATTAATACAAAGTATCAACTGCACGCTGACTAAAGATTTATGGAATAAAGTTATTGACCAGAATTGCAAGGCTGTAAACAAAACAAGATACTTGATAAAACGTAAGTCCTTAATAGAAAGAAAATAGGTGATCAAAATGAACAGGAGTGTAAAAAAACTCATCGAGACGCTAAACAACCTACCTAAAACAACGGATTCCAGATAAGCTTTTCCAGTAAGGACTTTTAATACAAGATAGGGGAAAAAATTGTAAACTAGGCCGGCGGCGACAACTAGAACACATGTATAGAAAAGCGATCTTCTTAAGGTAGCAAAGGTGCTTAAGTTCCTGGCATTTAAACCGCTGACACGGGGAAACATCACGACGCTGATCGCGCCGGGTAAAAACAAGAAAATCTTTCCTACCATTTGAGCTAAAGAATATACCCCCGATTCTTCGGGGCTAAAATAATATTTTACCAAGACCATATCGAAACTTACCAAATTAATAAAACAAAATGTGCTTATGGCTACGGGCAACAGATAAAGATAG
The DNA here is from genome assembly GCA_023227925.1 of Candidatus Omnitrophota bacterium. Lineage (GTDB taxonomy): Bacteria > Omnitrophota > Gorgyraeia > Gygaellales > Profunditerraquicolaceae > JALOCE01. The sequence continues at coordinate 10,771 of JALOCE010000023.1, read as the reverse complement.
ATTTCCCGGTAATCGATATTATGTTGCCTGGCTTTAGCAGAAATATTTTTTTTAATCGGAAGGTAAAGCACAAAAATCCCTGCCAGGGTTGAAATCACAAGCGCCCCCAAAGCGCCGCTGATACCCCAACCCAGCGCTATAAATATAAAAGCAAGGCCCAATTTCAAAATGCCGCTTATTACCGAAGATGCGGATGACCATTTAAATAATTCCAGGCCCTGCACACCCCCGAAAATGACCGGATTGATCCAGGCCAACGCAAGCAATATTGCCAAGATATATCCGCAGGAATTACAATTGATCTTAAGCCTGGCGATTATTAAAAAAGAGGCTGCCAAAAAGATAAAAAACGTAACAATCGCCATTATCAATGTTTTTCTAAAAAACCCCGATAATAGAGCCTGTGTTTGGCTAAATTGCCCGCTGCCGTTAAATTCTGCGGTATATTTGGCGACTGCAGTCTGGATAGTGCCTAACGGAGAGGAAATTAACATATATATCGCCAGCATCGAATTAAAAGCGGCAAAGTCAACAGGAGAAAGCTTATGCGCAATCAACAACTGGTAAACGAGGTTGATAAAATTCAATAGAGACGAGCCCAAAAAAACAATTAAAATATTCTTCGTAAAAAGATCGACGTTCTTAATCCTTTTAAGCATTTTAATTTTTCGGCATAATGATTTTTAAAAACCTTCTTGCTCCGACCCTTAAAATACCGGATTGCCCGAAGGTAAAATCTTCTTTATCGACTTTTATATCATCAAAAAATACGCCGCCCTGCTTTACAAGCCTGCGCGCCTCATTGCCGCTTTTAACCAGGCCGCTGTTTAATAGCACGGTGATTACCTGCTCTTTACCATCGGGCTTATATTCAGGCATATCAAGCGGTAGCTCTTTTTTACCAAATACACGATCGAACTCAATTCGCGCTTTTACGGCAATTTCTTTAGAGTGGTATTGGCTGGCTATCTCTTCAGCCAACTTTAGCTTCGCTTCTTTTGGATGCATGGCCTTTACCTGTGCTAAATCCACATCAGTCAACAATTCATAATATTTAAACATGAGCGTATCCGAAATCGACATAACCTTACCGAACATTTCATCGGGGGAATCATTTATGCCGATGTAGTTACCGTAAGACTTGCTCATCTTCTGCACGCCATCGGTCCCCTCTAAAAGCGGCATAGTTATCACGACCTGCTCGCGTTGGCCAAAATCCTTCTGGATCTGGCGGCCGACAAGAAGGTTGAAGATCTGGTCTGTCCCTCCTAATTCGATATCCGCCTCTAATTTTACGGAATCAAAACCCTGTAAAAGCGGGTACATAAATTCCAAAAGCGAGATATCTTCATTTTTGGATAACCTCTTCTTGAAATCCGCCCTGGCCAGCATCTGCGATACGGTAGCATGCGTGGTTAATTTTAAGATATCCAAGACAGACATTTTTTCAAACCACTCGCTGTTAAAAACAACCTGGATCTTGTCTACGTCGAGGACTTTGGATATCTGTTTTTTATAGGTAGCTGCGTTAGCTAATACCTCCTCCCTGGCCAGCTGTTTTCTTATTTCTGACCTGCCGGTCGGATCGCCGATACGGGCAGTAAAATCACCGATCAGGAAAATAACCTTATGGCCTAATTCCTGGAACTGGCGCAATTTCCTTAAAAGTACGGTATGCCCCAGATGGATATCAGGCGCAGTCGGATCGAATCCTGCCTTTACTACCAGCGGTTTTTTGGTTTTAATGCTCTCTTCCAACTTTGCTTTTAATTCTCGTTCCGAGATGATCTCTACTGCACCGCGCTTGATAATTTGCAGCTGTTTATCAATATCGGTTTTTTGCATTTTTACACCTTTAGATTTTAGAAGTTAGGCCGAGCTTTGCCTGCTCCACATCGACCTTGATTACTTTGACTTTTATCTTATCTCCTGCTTTCAAATTAGCGGCTGCGTCTTTCTCCATTTCGCTGGCATAGACCAGTCCTTCTAAATCTTCGTCGATCTTCACAAATGCACCAAAATCAGTAATACTGACTACCTCTGCTTCCAAAACAGTATCTAAAGGATACTTAACGGCGATCTCCGGCCAGGGATTAACCTGTAATTGTTTCAGGCCTAAGGCAATACGCCTATTCTGGGTATCCATAGAAAGCACGACCACATCAACCTTCTGTCCTTTCTTTAAGATATCCTGCGGATGCGCGATCCTTTTAGTCCAGGACATGTCAGAAACATGGATCATCCCCTCGAGGCTGGAGTCTAATTCTACAAATGCTCCGTAATCAGTAAAGCCCCTTATTTTTCCGGAAACTTTTGCTCCTTGAGGATATTTGGACTCTGCTTCCAGCCAGGGATTCTGCTCCAGTTGCTTTAAACTTAAGGATATCCTGCGCGATTCTTTATCCACGCTTAATACCTGTGTTTCCAGCATATCTCCGATAGCAAACATCTCCTTCAGGTTGCTGATCCTTTTTGTCCAGGATATTTCGGAAACATGGATGAGCCCCTCGATGCCGTTTTCCAATTCCACGAATACCCCATAAGGAAGGATATTGGCGACCTTGCCTTTTATTTTTAATCCCGGAGTATATTTTGTTTCGATATCCTGCCAGGGATCAGGCAACCTCTGCTTCAGGCCAAGCGAGACCTTACCTGAATCCTTATCCATATTCAAAACCATGACTTCAATCTTATCACTCAATGCCACGATCTCCGAAGGATGGCTGATCTTTGACCATGACATATCCGTGATGTGTAAAAGCCCGTCTATGCCGCCTAGATCAACGAATGCGCCAAAATCAGTGATGGCCTTTACTGTGCCGGGATAGATCCCGCCGATCTTCAAACCCTGCAGTATTTTACCCTTTGCCTCTTCTCTCTCTTTTTGTATGGCTTCGCGGCGCGACAAGATGATACTGCGGCGCAGATTATTTATTTTAATAATCTTGAACTTGAAAAACTGGCTCATGATATCTTTTTCCAATACGCCCTTGAACGCAGACAAAGAAGCAGGCAAAAACCCTTCTATGCCCATTACGTCTACCAGGAACCCGCCTTTGACTTTCTTGGCTATCCTGCCCTCGACCAGGTCGCCTTCCTTGGAATTCTGGACGATCTTGTCCCAACCCTGCATACGCATTACCTTATCGCGGGAAAGCAATATCATGCCCTTATCGTCCTCTACGGATTCCACGAAGAAATCCAGTTCCTTGCCTACCTCTAAATCCTTCGGCGAAAACTGGGTAACGCTCACCAGGCCTTCGGATTTAAACCCTACATCCACCAAAACTTCTTTTTGCGAGATAGAAACGACTTTACCTTTCACGATCTCGCCTTCACGGACTATCTTTACACTCTGGTTATACAATTCTTCAAGCTCTGATTTTGTTTCAGACATTTTAAAATCCTCCTCTTAATATATTATTTTTATTTGGTTTTGTAAAAAATTATTTGCCGTAAAATAAAACTACACCTCCCTTACTATAGGATTTTTTAAACGAACTTGTATCAGTTATACTTGGTAGCTGTACGGAATTGTAACGAAAGGCTTTTAAGGAATGATATCTATTGGTATTTTTTGTTATCCCGATAATCCGCATGAAAGATGCCTGATCTTATTCATAATCTTTTTAAAGATAGTAGTTCGATAAGGCATCCTCCTTCCTATGTGAATTTGCGTATCAAGAATCATTTTGAGAAATCCTCTTCTTGTTAGTCGATTTTGATTAAACTATTCCCTAAATCCAGCAGTTTTTTCGCCTGTGATAAATTTTTTGCCTCTGCGTACAAACGCATGATCGGCTCTGTTCCTGAACCCCGGAACATCAGCCAGCTTCCGTCCTGACAAATCAATTTCATACCATCATAATCTTTTACCTGGACAACTTTTTTCCCTAATAATTCCTGAGGCAGGTCTTCTTTCTTAAGCTCTACTCGCCTGGCAAGAGTCAGATCGCGGCGTACATAATAATAACGGCCGAATTGCTTCTCCATCTCATTCAAGATTTTCAGGATGTTTTTATTACGATAAACCATCATCTCTAGAAGCAATAACCCTGCTACGCTTCCGTCGCGTTCCGGGATATAACCCTTAACACCCATCCCGCCTGCCTCTTCGCCACCCGCAACTACATCTTCTGTTTCCATCAGGTTAGAGATATATTTGAATCCTACCGGCGTCTCGAAAAGTTTAACATTCAGGTATTTGGCGATATTATCGATCATAGTCGTGCCGCAGATAGTTTTGACAATGCCGCCTGACCAATGCCTATCCTGATGAAGATGCAATGCCAAGAGGCCCAATATCTTTTGCGGATGAATAAAAACGCCTCCCGGAGCAACTGCGGCGATCCTATCCGCATCTCCGTCAAGGGCTATCCCTAAATCGAATTTTTCTTTTTTGACTCTCTCTTTTAGCTCTTCTAAGTTTTCCTCAAGCGGCTCCGGCCTGCCTCCTCCAAAAGAAGGATTAATAGTATTACGCATAAACTCCAGGCGGATATTGCTACCTTTAAGAATTTGCGCAATGATACTATCCCCTGAGCCATACATAGCATCGACTAAAACCTTAAATTTTTTAGTTTTTATTTTTTTAAAATCGATGTAATTACGGATAAATTTTACATAATCACTAATCAGGTCTCCTTTTATTATCTTACCTCCATTACCGCTTTCTTTTACCGGTGTCTTACCTAAAAGGCTTTCTATCGCGTTAGTTACCTCTGGCCCTGCCGCGCCTCCCGAAGGCATCTTAATCTTAAAACCATTGTATTGTGCAGGATTATGTGATGCGGTAATCATTACGCCCAGATCGAATTTCCTCTCTCTTACCGCAAAGCTTAATGTCGGTGTTGGCGTAGGCCCGTCATAAAGTAAAACCGTTAATCCGTTATGTGCCAGAACTTCCGATACTACTTGCGCAAATTCTCTGGACATAAAACGGGTATCAAAACCTACGGCTACTTTTTTTCCGGGGCCCAAATAATCTGCCACCGCTTGAGCAAGAATCCTTAAATTTTTAAATGTATAATTGTCTGCGATAATACCTCTCCATCCATCTGTCCCAAATTTAATTTCGCTATTACCTTGCATTTCTTATCCTTTCTATTGCCTGTTTTGTATTTTTAGCACAAAATATATATGAACCGGAAGCTAAAATATCAGCTCCGGCATGGATCAACTCTGCGGCCACTAAATCATTTACTCCTCCATCTACGGAAATGCTACCTTCAAACATCAAGCGCAGCTTCTTTATCTTAGGCAGGACTGAAGGGATAAACTTCTGCCCGCCAAAGCCCGGATTAACGGACATCACCAAAACAAAATCTGCATATTTAAGAACACTCTTAATCTTTGCTAAGGGCGTTGCCGGATTTAAAGAGATGCCGACCGAAACATTTTTCTTTTTTAAACGGCCGGCCTGGCGCTTAAATGCACTGGCAGAAATCGTTTCTATGTGCAGCGTAATCATATTGCTTCCTGCGGCCACAAAAGCATCAATAAACTTCTCGGGGTTCTCGATCATCAAATGCACGTCTAAAGGCAGCCTTGTTACCTTGCTGATATATTTTACTACCACAGGCCCAATGGTTATATTCGGCACGAAGTGGCCGTCCATAATATCGATGTGCAGCATATCCGCTCCGGCTGATTCTACTTTTTTTATTTCCCTGTCCAGGCAGCTAAAATCGGCGGATAGTATCGAGGGCGCAACTTTTATCCTCATCTATAAAGCCTTTCTCTATTGATATATTTGAATACCGACTCGGGAACTAAATAGCGAAAGGACCTGCCTTCTTTGACGGCACTGCGGATCTCAAAACCGGATATATCCACTGCCCTGATCGGGACCGTAGAAATATAAGCAGGTAAATTTTGTAAAGGATATCCCGGACGGGTTGCGGCAATGAATTTCACCATCTTGATAATCTCATTTAAATCCTTCCACTCATCTAAATATTTCAGCAGGTCAGAGCCGATCACAAAATAAAGTTCATCCTTAGCGTATTTTTTATTAAATTCTTTTATGGTATCTATGGTGTAAGACCTGCCATCTCTTTTAATTTCTATATCCGAAGCTAAAAAGAATTTATTGCTTTTAATAGCCAGTTTTACCATCGTATACCTATGCCTGGCTTCGGCTATATCTGCATTATCCTTATGCGGCGGAAGATAAGTAGGGACAAAAATGATCTTATCAAGTCTCAGCTTCTCTCTTATTTCTTCGGCCAATATAAGATGGCCTAAGTGTACGGGATTAAAAGTTCCGCCTAATATGCCTATCTTCATTTCCTTACCTGCCCGTCTCCGAATATCATATATTTATAAGTAGTCAATTCTTCCAGGCTCATCGGCCCGCGGGCATGCAGCTTATCCGTAGAGATCCCTATTTCTGCGCCCATGCCAAATTGATAGCCGTCGGTAAAACGCGTAGAGGCATTGACATACACGCAGGCAGAATCTACCCTTCTTAAGAACGCCAGGGCGTTCTCGTAATTCTCCGTGATAATTGCGTCGGAATGACAAGAACCATAAGTATTGATATGATCTATCGCTTCGTCCAGGCTTGCTACTACTTTTACCGAAAGGATCAGATCCAGATACTCGGTAGAATAGTCTTTTGCTGTGGCCTTTTTAATGCCTTTGACGATTTTCTGTGTGATAGGACAACCGCGGATCTCTACCTGCGCCTTTTTAAACTGCTTTATCATCCCCGGCAGGAATCTTGCCGCTACGTGTTTATGCACAAGCATAGCCTCCATAGCATTGCATGTGCCCGGGCGCTGGACCTTGGCATTAAAACAAATGTTCTGCGCCATATTCAGATCCGCCCAATCATCGACATACGCATGGCAAATACCCTTGTAATGCTTTATCACCGGGATGCGCGAAACCCGCGAGACCATATTAATAAGGCTTTCTCCGCCGCGCGGAATAACCAGATCAATATAGTTATCCAGCTTTAATAATGCGTTAATCGCTTTCCGGTCTTTGGTAGCAACAATATTGACTGCGCCTTCAGGTATATTATATTTCTTTAATACCTGCCTTAGCGTTTCATGGATACTCAAATTAGAATTAAGCGCTTCGCGGCCTCCTCTTAAAATTACGCTATTACCGGATTTAAAACATAGCCCGATACAATCAGAGGTCACGTTAGGACGCGATTCATAAATAACCGCGATCACGCCTATGGGCACGCGTACTTTATGTATCCATAAACCATTAGGTACACGCCAGGCCTTGATCACTTCTCCTACAGGATCATTAAGTTTGGCGACTTCGGAAAGGGAATTACACATTTCCCCTATTCTCTTCCGGTCAAGCGTAAGCCGGTCAATAAAAGCCTTTGAAAGCCCCTGTTTTTTTGCCTCGCTTATATCTTTCCGGTTGGCGCGGATAATCTTATCCCTGCCAGAGCTCAAACTTAATGCCATGTCCTCTAAAATCTTATTTTTAGTAGCAGAGGAGACTGACAATAAAAACCTGGAAGCAACCTGGGCATCCTTGGCTATTTGAACTAATTCTTGTTTTAAACTCATCTTATTTTAGCCTTTTGATAGAGAAGCCTAAAGTATAACTATATTATCGCGATGGATTACTTCTTTATCAAAACGGCTCCCTTTGATCTTATCTAACTTTTGGCTGGATAGCCCGGCTTTCCCGCGGGCAAATTCAGAATCATGTTTATCCACTACGCTTACAATATCGCCGCACTCAAAATTTCCTTCTAATCCTGTAACTCCGACGGAAAGCAGGCTCTTTTTGTTTATAAGGGCTTTCTTTGCGCCATCATCGACCATAATCCTGCCTTTCGACTTTGTACCAAAGGCAATCCAGCGCTGCCGCTGGGCAAGGCTTTTTTTCGGCAAAAAGAAAGTCCCTGATCCATCGGTAAGGCAGGTTTCTGCAATGTCATGAATAATATATTTATTCTTACCGTTAGCGATCAGGCAGGGAATCCCTGAGCCTACAGCAATCTTTGCAGCTTCTAACTTGGTGATCATCCCCCCGACACAGATCTTTTTATTTGTCGGGCAGGCAAGGGCTCTTATCTGCGGAGTGATCTCATCTACTATCTTGATAACCTTATTTTCCTTATCAAGCAGGCCGTCAACGTCCGAAAGTATTACCAGAAGATCGGCATTGATAAGAGTGGCGACCAGGGCGGACAAACGGTCATTATCACCGAATTTTATTTCGTCAGTGGATATCGTATCATTCTCATTTATTATTGGGATACTCCCTAATTTTAATAACGTAAGTAAGGTATTTTTGGCATTGAGATAGCGCTTACGGTCATCAAAATCTTCCCAGGTCAAAAGGACCTGGGCACAAGTCAAACCTTTTTTCTCAAAAAACTTACGGTATTCATACATCAAAAGATGCTGGCCGACAGCGGCGGTTGCCTGCAAAGAAGAAACTTGCCTGGGCCTGGATTTCATCTTTAAGATGCGCATTCCCGAAGCTACTGCGCCCGACGAAACTATGATAACCTCTTTCCCAAGCCTGACCAGATCCGCTGCCTGATCAATGATCCCGTCAATAGCGAAATCCGAATTAATATCTTCCGGGAATATCAGGCTCGAGCCTATCTTTATAACAATCCTCTTATAATTTTTTACTGATTGCTTCAATTAATTCCTCCAGGCCTTCCTTTTTTAAGGCTGAAATGGGGTAAACTTTTTTCTTTACTATTTTTTTAAAACGCGCAAGATTACCGAGCGCGCCTGCTAAATCCATTTTATTGGCGGCGATAATCTGCGGTTTACCATAAACTTCCTTGCTGTAATTCTCCAACTCCTGATTTATTATTTTGTAGTCTTCTAACGGGTCTCTTCCTTCAAAACCGGACATATCGATCAAATGAACCAGCACTCTTGTCCGTTCTACATGCCTTAAAAATTTATCTCCTAAGCCGCGGCCGGTCGATGAACCTGCAATAAGCCCGGGTATATCAGCGATAACAAACCCCCTGCCTGCTGAATTCACAACCCCCAAAGTAGGCGACTTAGTAGTAAAAGGATACGCGGCAATCAAAGGCCGGGCGTTTGAAACAGCCGAAATTAGCGTGGATTTTCCGGCATTAGGAAACCCTACTACACCTACTTCAGCAATTAATTTAAGGTCGAGCAGGAGCTCTTTTTCTTCGCCCTGCTCTGCAGGAGTAGCTTCGTAGCCATGGGCATTACCAAGGCCGCCATTGCCTCCGCGGGCTACCAATACTTCTTCCTGGTCCTTGGCTAAATCCCGCAACACACAATCAGTTTTTAACTCTTTAACGATCGTACCCGGAGGTACCCTGATAATAATTGCCTGGGCGTCCTTGCCTCTCTTCTTTTTGCTTGAACCATGCCCTCCGTGTAAACCGTAGAAATGCCTCCTATACCTGAAATCCAGGAGTGTAAATAAATTCCTGTCTGCCCTGATAATGATATCAGCGCCACGGCCGCCATTGCCTCCATCCGGGATGCCTTTTCGGGTATATTTATCACGGTAGATACTCTGGCAACCCTTCCCCCCATCTCCTGCCTTGACAAAAACTTTAGCGTGATCAATAAACACTACTTCTCACCTAGCTCGATTTCTTTTATTTTAAGCTGGGTAAATTGCTGACGGTGGCCTTTTGTCCAATGCGATGACTTACGGCGCCGGTATTTAAAAGAAATCACCTTCTCGTCTTTTATATTACCCATCACCGTAGCATGCACCTTGGCTTCCTTTAGATAAGGCTGCCCGATCTCGATCTTTTTCTCTTTAGAGACTAAAAGTACTTTGTTCAAGGCTATATCTTTACCTACCTGGCCAGCCTGCTTTTCTACGTCAATAGTATCGCCTTTTTTAACTACATACTGTTTTGCTCCAACTTCAATTATTGCATACATTTGTCGCTCTCCTTTAATAGATAGAATTTGCCTTACGGCGTGGTTAATACCAGAAGTTAAATTATATAATATTATTGCTTCCTGGTCAAGGATAAAATCTCTTCAAGGCCGCGCTGCGCAGGGGCATAATCCTTCTTTATCTCCAATGCCTTTTTATAACATTCTGCTGCCTGCTTAAAATCTCCTTTAGCGCGGTATGCCTTGGCCAGATTAGACCAGACCTGGGGTTGGTCAGGCTTAATTAACAGATTTACCCGGCAATAAGCTATGGCCTGGTCTAAATTACCCAGGGCATAAAATCGGCCTGCCAGGGAATTATAGGCACGGCATCCTTGCGGAAAATTATTTATGTTGGTTTCCCAAAAGGTAACCACATTACTGAAATCCTCATTGTTTTTTAGGGTCAATAGGCAATAAGAACTTAGAAATAAGGTTATGGCTATCACGGCAAACGCCCTAAAAATATGCCTCCCTCGTATACGGGTATTGATAGACTCCCATATTTTTAAAATTACATAGGCCATTATTATAGAGTAACCTGCTGAAGCCAGATACATGTAACGCTCGGCAATAATATTACATACGGGTATAATATTGGAATATGGCAGATAACATATAAAGAACCAGGCGATGCCAAAAGATAATGCCGGATCCTTCCGCCTGCATCTAAAAAATAAAAAAATGGCGATAAATATAACCAGCAGGGACCCAAAAAAAGCAGGGCTTATTTTTTGTAAGCCAACCGTAGCGTAGCCGAAAGGATGATAGAGCCCGCGCTCTACCGGCATATAAAGGATCTTCAAATAATATACTATCTGCTTCGTTGCTGCGATTAAATATGCGGGGCCGGACTTTGAAAAAACATAGTGCAGATAGTTTTCCCTCGC
>JALOCE010000151.1 GCA_023227925.1 Candidatus Omnitrophota bacterium | reverse complement strand
ACCCGCCGATAGTCAGTTTTTGGAATAAGTTCCAGATGGGTACGACAAATATCCCGATCGCCATCGGTTTAATCCTCATGATGTATCCGCCGCTGGCTAAGGTCAGGTATGAAGAATTAGCCGATGTGTTACGGAATAAGAAAATACTGACTTTGTCCCTTATCCAGAATTGGATCATTGGCCCGGTTTTGATGTTTTTACTGGCAGTCATATTCTTAAGGAATTACCCTGAATATATGGCAGGTTTGATCTTGATTGGCTTAGCCCGTTGTATTGCGATGGTCATCGTCTGGAATGAGCTGGCTGGCGGCGATACGGATTACTGCGCAGGCCTGGTCGCGTTTAATTCATTTTTCCAGGTTTTATTTTATTCTGTCTACGCCTGGTTCTTTATCTCGATTGCTCCTGTTTGGTTTGGCCTGAAAGGAATAGCTGCCGATATTTCTATGAGGCAGATCGCCCACAGCGTCTTTATTTATCTGGGGATTCCTTTCATAGCCGGTATGCTGACCAGGTTTGTGGTGATCAGGGCAAAAGGCAAGGCCTGGCACCACGAGAAATTTATTCCTAAGATCAGCCCCTTAACTCTTATTGCGCTATTATTTACTATAATGGTTATGTTTTCGATGAAGGGGGAATATATCGTAAAAATTCCTTTAGATGTTATTCGTATTGCCATACCGCTTCTAATTTATTTCGTAGTGATGTTTTTGGTGTCGTTTTATATGGGAAGAAAATTTAATGCCGGGTATTCAAAGACAGTGACCCTGTCGTTTACCGCTGCCAGTAATAATTTCGAGCTTGCGATTGCGGTGGCGGTGGTAACGTTCGGGATCAGCTCCGGCCAGGCATTTGCCGCAGTGATCGGGCCGCTAGTCGAAGTACCGGTTTTGATAAGCCTGGTGAATGTTGCGCACCACTTTAAAAAGAAACATTTTCCGTAAATTAAAAAATAGGAGGTAATATGCGTAAGATCATTGCTTTATTTATAACAATAATTTTTCTCGGCGGTTGCGCCAGCGCGCCTATGCGCACGAATTCGCAATTCGCAAGCTACTTCCACGAGCCAGGCGTAGAAAAAACAATCACCGTCATGCCTATTGACATCAAGTTTTATAAATTGACTGCCGGCGGGGTATCGGAGCAGATGGATGAATGGGATATCCAGTCGGATGCCTTGTTCAGGCAAGCGATCATAGACAGGCTCGATCCTTCGGCAAGGATCAAGGTAACTGTATTGGAAGACAAAGACATCGGCTCCGAATTCAAAAAATTCCTGGATGAAGAAAACGGGCTTTACCGCGCCGTGTCAACGAGCATCATCAATCATACCTTTACGCCTTATAATGCTTTCCCCCAAAAAGTTAAAGAATTCGATTATACACTGGGTCCGGACTTAAATAATTTTACTAAATTTAAAGATGCGGATGCCCTGCTCTTCTTGAGCGGCTCAAGGACATACTGGACAGGAGGCAGGGTTGCCTTGGCTGCCTGGGGGATAGCATTGGGGGCAGTGACCGGAGTCGCGGTTACGCCGGGGAGTGTTTTGGATTGGGTATCGACTGCCCTGGTAGATGTAAAAACCGGCAATGTGCTCTGGTTTAAATATGTTTCTAAGGTAGGAGACCTGAGGAACAAAGGCGCAGTAAGAAGTACCGTCAATTATCTTTTCAGCGATCTGGACACTAAAAAATGATTAAAAAAATACCGTTATTTTTATTGTTAGTTATTTTTTGTTTTGCCTTATGCGGCTGCGAGACGCTGAATGTGAAGAATATGGATAAGACAGGGCAATTTCAGAAAGAGGATGATGAGGCCAGGCTATGGAAGCGCCAGGATGAATTCGAAGAGATAATCAATACCAGCGGTTTTATTTATCAGGACGAGCAATTAAATAATTACGTAGAGGGTGTTTTGTGTAAACTGACGGGTGAACTGGAAAAATGCAACAACGTGAATTTAAGGGTTTATATCATCAGGGATCCGGAGCTGAATGCTTTTTGTCTATCTAATGGGGCAATTTATATACACACCGGGCTCCTGGCTAATATCGATAATGAAGCGCAGCTGGCTACGATACTCGGGCATGAATCCGCGCATTTCTTTAACCGCCATGAGCTGAAAGCGTTCAGGGGCATTAAGAATAAAACTGCTTTTCTTTCTTCTTTACAGATTACGCTTGCCGGGGGTTCGGCTTTCGCCGGTTCCTACGGCTCAGCCGTTGATCTGGTCAACAGGCTGGCCGGATATTCTGTCGCTGCTTCGGTTTATGGCTATAGCCGCGAGGTAGAAAGGGAGGCAGATAAAGTCGCTTTTGAGTTTATGATCGTCTCCGGATACGACCCGGCTGAAGCAAAGAAATTTTTTGATACCCTCTATGAATTAAACAAGGATGAGAAAGAAAATAAAGCGCCCTATTTGTATCAGACCCATCCGCGGATAAAAGAAAGGATCGATAATTTCGACGGCTTTATCAAAAAGGCCTCTGAAGAAAAGCGTATGCCGGTATTTACTGCCTGTAATATTAAAGAGCATAACAGGATCACCCGTCAGCTTTTGCTTGATAATTGCGAATTGGAGATAAAGGCAAATAAGCCTAAACACGCCAGAAGGGGGATCGATAAATATGTAAAGCTCTATCCGGACGATGCCGAGGGTTATTATTTATCCGGCACTCTGTATTTGGCGGAGGGCAAGAATGATGAGGCGCAAAAAGAGCTGAAAAAATCAATTGAAGTTAATCCCCGTTATCCGGAGAGCCACCGTGCCTTGGGCATGATGTATTATAAAAAAGGCGATAAGCAGCTGGCAGAGGTGGAATTCAGGAAATACCTGGAGCTTGTGCCGGATGCAAAAGATAAAGATTATATTAGGAGGTATATCGATGAGAAGAAACAGTAAGGTTGTTTTTGTTTTAGCCGCTTTGGCTTTGTTTGTATCCGGATGCGTCAGCGTTCAGCCCTGGCAGTTAACGCAGAATTCCCAGAAATGGAAATATGCTAATTTAGAAGCAACTATTCCCGACGGTTGGATGAGGATGAATTATGCGGCGAAGAATATGCTTTTGATTACCAAAGACGGGGAATCGCTGCAGACTATCATGGTTTTTATGAATGATACCCAATATAAAGGTAAAGGCCTTTCGCCGGAAAAAAAGAAGGCGGAAAAAGATATGTTGCCACAGGAGATCGCAGATTCGATAATCGACGCAATGAGTATAGACCAGACAAAGAAGAATTTTAAGGCTTTGGAAAATTCCCCTGCAGTGATCGGCGGGCAGGATGGTTTTAAAATTGATTATACCTATAGTACCCAGGATAACCTCAAAACAAGATGCGTTGAATATGGGTTTAAAAATAACGACTCTCTTTGTATGATCAAGTATGATGCCGCAGCGCAGTATTATTTCGATAAAGATATCGCTGTTTTTGAGAAATTAGTAAGTGATTTGAAAGTATTGCCGGGGAAGCCTAAGGGCAAGAAGAAATAATACGAAAGGACATGGTGCGGGAGGAGGGAGTTGAACCCTCATGTCTTGCGACACTGGCTTCTGAGACCAGCGCGTCTGC
>JALOCE010000150.1 GCA_023227925.1 Candidatus Omnitrophota bacterium | reverse complement strand
GCCGCCGCGCTGAAACTTCAGGTACTCCAAGACGTCCTTCGCAAAACTCTTGGTTTTGAGTTTTCGAAGGAGTTCCTTCAGGTATTTGACGCGCGGCGTCTCCTCTTCGTCGTCCTTCTTCTTTCCTCGCTTCCCTTTTCCCCCGCGCTCGACGTCGAGCGCGTCGGCGACGTCCGCGACGAGTTGATCCAAAACCCTGAAAAAGGCAAAATACGAGTCCTGGAGGCTGAAGCGGGCCCCGTCCCAAACATACAGAGCCTCGTTGTCGGCGGCGTATTTGAAGGCGGGGCCGTGCTGCAAGAGGTACTCCGCGACGCCCTTGTGTGTCGTGTCCGGAAGCGCGTCCGGCGAGACGGTCTTCAACCCATATGTGTTGAACTTTTCTTCAGCCGTCTTTATGACGTGCGTCACGCTCGGCGTGACGACCTCCAGTTTTCCGACGAGGGCGTCGTCGTCGTCGTCCTCGTTGAAGAAATCTCCGAATTTACGCGTGCTCATAGGGATTCCCGGTCCCGTCGGCTTGACTTGCAGTACTAGTTCTGAAACTGACTTAAACCGGTCCGCCCGACTGAATCGAAAAAAAGGGGGAAAATAGAGGGGGTGGGAGGCCCCCTCGGAGGTCAAGTCGGAACGTAGGTCGTGATTCCTCACGACATGACTTGATGTGCGTCACGCAGTCATAAAGCCATTGGACCCCGTCGACGAGGACTCGACGGCGCGGGCGACGAGACTGCCGACTCTCCGACAAAACGGGTTGCCGAAAATCACGAATTTTCGTCGTTTTAGACCCGTGTCTACCATTCCCGTCGCGACGTCGGCTTGCCAGGGAGGCAAAATAATGAATTTCGGGAGTTTGAAGGCCTTTACGTCAGTTTCTGAAAGTTCGGGTCACTCAAACAACGTAAATTTGTATTAGATCCCGCAAATTCGAGGCGGAGCGGGTTCCCCGGGAGTCTCACGACATCGATTGCGCTCGGAGAAATCGGCCGACAGACTCCATGGGAACCTCTGTCTACCCTGCTAATATATCGGCCCATTGACGTACCTCCCTACAATTATAGAATTTATGATCTTATCGTCTCATAATTGTAATAGTAGTGTCTCCAAGTCTCATTGCGCGCAAATGTTACGACGGGAAGGGTAGACACGGGTCAGCTTTCGCCCTAATCCGCCTCCGCATTTACCGCCCGCCCGCGTCATCTATGCGTTTTTCCGCCGAAAGTCCGACTAAAGGCATTTAAATATATTCGCGGGGACTTGTCACGGACGCGGAGTCTCGTCACGTCCGCACGCACGGCAGTCCCGCAGGGGGATATCACACATATCACACTCGTGTATCACTCGTGATACTCATGAATGTATATCGCTATCGAAACCGTGACCCGGACCCCGCAATTACGCCGCATTTACTTAATTTCGTGAATTTTCGGAAAATCGACTTTCCGTGAGTCTAAGCGAGTCCGAAGCGAGTCGGGATAGCGTTACTGTCTTTGACGCGGCGGAGTTGAAGCCGTCGGAGGGAACGGATTTAAAACGGTTTTACGCGAGGAAAAATCTCGCGTGTTTTCGAAAATGCAAGTGAACCGAGGAAGCCGCCGCCGTCGACGCGACGCTCCGGATTCACTCGCGTCGAGGAGAGTTTACATATATCGACGGGATGATTTTTAATGGAAGAGGTCAAATGCTACACAAAGTCCCGCCGTTTTACGACAGTGTCCGCGAAGCGGGCCCCCTGCGGGTGATGCAGGGGGGAGAGATTTATGTCGTCGAGGGCACGCTCGACGCGAGTTCGGTCATCCCCGTCCTCTGCAGGTTGCCGTCGGCGAGGTTCACGTTCAGTGACAGGACCAACGCGAGAGTGATTGACGAAGGCCCCCGCGGCGAACTCGTCCTCGCACGCGCCTCGAGAGGGCGGAAGGAGAGGGCCCCCGACGAGGTCGTCGCGATAACGCTCGAGACGCCCGCCGACCTCGAGGTATTCTTGGAGAGGTTGTCGGACCAGCGCGCCGGGAACTATTACACAAAAACGGCCCGTCGACTCGAAGCGGAGGGGAGATACGAACAGAGAACTTTCCACATCGGCGACAGGTTTCAGGGATATCGCTATTATCTGGACGGCGTCGAGGTCGACCTCATGGATTGGCACCGGAAGGCCGTCGCCGACGTCCCCGAATTCTTCGACGTCGAGGACGAGTTCATCAGGCCCGCGAAGCCCGTCGTCTTCAAGCCCGCGTTCTCGAAGAAGAGGTGAATTTCAGAGGAACTTCACGAGCGTGGAGTTCGTCCGTATTTCTCTTAGACAGTGCGTGTCCCAATGGTTTCCGCCGTGATTTATGATTCTTAGGTGGGTCTTCGTGAACCCGCGTGACGCGCCCATTCCCGTCGTCGAGAAGCCGAAGGTGAACACGACGGCGTCGTCGGAGAGGACTTTTTCGACGAGGTCTTTGGCGCGGGCGACGTCGTTCTGACGCTCCGTCGACGTATACCAATGATTAGACATATACTCTGAGAAAGGCGGGTCTATGAGCGCCATGTTGTACCTCGCGCCCTTTTCGGCGAGTTTCGGTAGGACTTCCTGGCACTTGCCGACGAAGTCGAGGTCGGGGAGAGATTCGTCGACGTCGACGAAACAGCACTTCTTGCGTGTCTCGGCGTCGAAGCGGGTCTTACCTGCGTAGGGCACTATCACGCTGCCCGCGCGCTGGAGGTCACGCCAAAAGAAAGCCCTCGCCGCGTCCATCTCGAACGTCCATTTGGCGGGCATGCTCCAAAAGTAATCGATCTTTACGTCTCGAATCCGTTTCATGTCACGCTTAGAGACGACTCGCACAGGGAAAAAAGAGGGCGCCGGCGGGAACTTAAAAACAAAAAGCCTGAACTCCCACGGAGAACTATAGTTATTTCAAAACCGTTTATCGGTTGAGCCGACGCCCTCAATGACGGTGTCGCGGGCGACGCACTTATGTGTGTCGAGTTTAAACCTGTTTAATGCGATTTGGACGCGAGGAGGTCAAAAGAAACGACGGACTCAGAATACGACCCCGACGACGCGCGTCTGAAGGACGCGGTCGAAGAGGAACCCAAATACGATTGGGAAATGTTTCGAAAACACCTCAAGTACGCGGACGCGCGTTCTGTAGAGGTCACGACGATAATCACGAAGCGGGCGACGTTCGTCGACGGCACGAAGACGGTCGCGCAGGTCGTCGTCGATTCGCCGTTCAAACTCGTCGACGACGGCGAAGGCGGCCTCAAAAGGGAAGACTACTCCGGCCATATTTACGCCGCGAACGACCCCTATGAAGTCGGTCACTACTACGTCATGCGCGCCAATTATCCGAAGCGGGAAGCGTTCCTCGACGCCCTCGTCGAGAAGGCGAGGTATGTCTTCGCGAGGCAGTTGTGCTTGTCGAACAAAAGAAAGGCGATGGTCCGCCTCGCGCAGAAGATCGAAAACGTCGTGAAGGCGAAGGACGGCGTCAAAATCGACGGCCTGCACCTACTGCGCGAGGTCTTCGAGGACGTCGTCGACGCGAACGACCCCTATGAAGTCGGTCACTACTACGTCATGCGCGCCAATTATCCGAAGCGGGAAGCGTTCCTCGACGCCCTCGTCGAGAAGGCGAGGTATGTCTTCGCGAGGCAGTTGTGCTTGTCG
>JALOCE010000149.1 GCA_023227925.1 Candidatus Omnitrophota bacterium | reverse complement strand
TGTTGTTACCGGCGATATGAAAGTAGTAGAGAAGGGCGCCTGTGATAAAATATTTATTAATACCTCCGGCATCGGCAGGATACTGGATAACACGCGTATATCCGTCAAGAATATAAAGCCGCAAGATGTGGTTATCGTTACCGGCAATATCGGCCAGCATGGTTTAGCTGTCCTTGCTAAGAGGAAGGAATTGGGCTTAGGGTTTAACATCAAAAGTGATTGCGCGGCTTTGAACGATTTAATCCTGCCGGTATTGAAAAATACGGGCGCTGTTAAGTTTATGCGCGATCCTACCAGGGGCGGCGTGGCTACTACTTTGAATGAAATCGCGCAGAGCGCTAAACTGGGGATTATTATCAAAGAAAAAAATATCCCTATATCTACGAAGGTAAGGGCAGCAGCGGAATTATTAGGCATAGACCCTTTGTATGTAGCCAATGAAGGAGCAGCTGTATTAATAGTAAAAAAAGATAAAGCAGGGAAGGTTTTAAATTTATTAAGGAAGCATCCTCTGGGCAGGAATGCCAGAGAAATAGGTATTATTACCAAGGAGCCAAAAGGCCGCGTAATACTTGATACCATCTTCGGTACGCAGCGTATAGTGGATATGTTGGCTAGCGACCCCCTGCCAAGAATATGTTAAATGAAAAGTAGTAACTATCAAAGAAGGTTTTACCGGGATTGGGTTGGAAATAAGCATGTCTGTAGCGAGTACGTGGTGGTTAAGGAGACGGATCTGCAGATTTTAACCGACAGGCCCGTAGATAAAGATTTCATTAAAGACAGGGTCGGCGTTTACCGTCGGGAAATAGAAAATTATATAGATAAAGACCGGCGTTTTTTAACTGCGCTTAAACCTATAGAGGTTGAGCTTAATGCCCCTTTGATTGTAAGTAAAATGAGTAAGGCATCAAAGCTGGCCAATGTCGGTCCGATGGCAGCGGTCGCTGGCGCTATCGCCGGGTTCTTGGGCAGGGACTTATTAAAAAAAGGTTATAAAAATATAATTATAGAAAACGGCGGGGATATATTTTTAAAGACCACCAAGCCTTGCGTGATTGGCATTTACGCCGGGCGTTCAAAGATATGGAATAAGCTCGGCTTGAAAATTAAAGCCAAAGATACGCCTCTGGGAATAGCTACGTCTTCGGCTACGCTGGGGCATTCTTTAAGCTTCGGCTCGGCAGACAGCGTTACCATCCTGGCCCGGGATGCATCTCTGGCCGATAGCGTAGCTACTGCTGTGTGTAACCGGGTAAAATCCAAAGAGGATCTATCTCCGGCATTAAATTTCGCCCGTTCGATAAAAGGTGTTTGCGGCGCGGTGATCATATTAAAGAATAATCTGATCAGCTGGGGGAGGTTAGAGTTCGTAAAATGAAAAGGCCTCCGGAAATTTCTATCAGCAGGCTGGCAATTTACCTGCGTTTCTTAGAGGATTATATAAAAGAAAAAGGGCCGCAGGCTACTATAAATTCCAGGGAGCTTGCCCATTTCTTGGATATTAACCATCATCAGATCAGAAAGGACCTTTCTTATTTCGGAAAATTCGGCGAGCGGGGCGTAGGATACCGTCCGGAAGAGCTAAAAGAAAAAATAAATAATATATTGGGCCTGGACAGGGGATGGAATTTATGCCTCTGCGGGATGGGGAACCTTGGTTTGGCGCTTCTTGCCTATCAGGGTTTCAGGCTTATGCGGCTGGATATAGTGGCTATATTTGACAGCGATAAAAAGAAGATCGGCAAGGTCTTCCAGGGCGCCAAGGTATACAGCCCCGAAAGCATAGCCTTGGTAGCGAAAAGATTGAATATCGATATAGCGATTATTGCCGTCCCGCAGTCAGCCGCCCAGAAGATAGCCGATAAACTGATACATGCCGGGATAAGGGCGATCTTGAATTTCGCTCCGGTTAAGTTGAACGTCCCGCGTAATGTCAAATTACGCAATGTGGATTTAGCGACAGAACTGATTAACCTCTCCTATTTTTTATCTTCTCCAAAATGATTATTTCCGGAATTTTCCCGTCGATAAATAAAAACAGCAAATATTTATAAAAAAATAAATTCTCCTTGACAAAAACAATATATTGTGATAAAAAATTAGTATAGACACAATATTTAGGGCAATTTTTTAAATGTTTCGGGGAGGAAGATAAAATAAATTGGCAAATATAGGAAAGGCTTAAGGGCTCAAAGTTACTTAGAGCCCTTATTTTTTGTCATACGATGAAAATAGTCGGTCTGACTTACGATTTAAAAACAGATTATACCTTTAAAAAGGGCGATCCGCCGGATGCCAACGCCGAATTCGATCATCCTGATACCGTAGGTGTCATTGCCAAGGCAATAGAGGCCAATGGTTTTAAGATAAAAAAAATCGGCAATGTCACAAATCTCCTGGAAAAAATCGATTCCCTCAACGTGGATATCGTTTTTAATATTTCCGAAGGCCTTTCCGGGAGAAACAGGGAATCCCAGGTCCCGATATTACTTGAGATGGCAAACATCCCTTTTGTAGGCGCTGATGCCCTTACCTTAGGGCTTACCCTCGATAAGGTTATGGCCAAGAAAATTTTTATTGCCGAAAAGATCCCTACCCCTAAATCCTTTGAGGTAAAGACTACCGAGGCGCTGGTGGATAGCGACCATTTAAAGTTCCCTCTTATCGTCAAGCCCCGTTTTGAGGGTTCATCAAAAGGGTTAAGCGAAAATTCACGCGTGGAAAACCGGGAAGGTCTGAAAAACCAGGTGGAATACATCATCAATACTTATAAACAGCCGGCGTTAGTCGAGGAGTTTATCTCGGGCCAGGAGTTTACCGTGGCGCTGGTGGGCAATGACCCGGTCGAGGTGATGCCCGTGGTGCAGATAAAGATCGACGGCAGGCTCCATCTCAATGATAAATTTTATACTTTTGCGCGTATTACTTCAGACAGGTTGGAATATATTTGTCCGGCAAAGATCGATCAGGATCTGATGAAGAAAATTTCGGAACTTGCCTTAAGGACTTACAACGCAGTGGAATGCCGTGATTTTGGCAGGGTCGACTTCAGGGTTGACAATGAAGGCAGGCCTTATGTATTGGAAATAAACCCTTTGCCTTCTTTATCGACGGAAGATGTATTTATGCTGGTGGCTAAAAACGTCGGCATGTCTTATGAAGAGATAATCGGTAAAATATTAAATAGCGCGATTGAGAGGCACAACCTTAATTAGATGAAAGTAGCCCTTACTTATAATCTAAAAAAGAAAGACGAGACAAAACCCGCGGATTATTTTTCAGAATTTGATTCCGAGGACACTATAAGCGCCATTACCTTGGCCCTGCAGAAAAAAGGCCATACCGTTGAGCCTGTTGAAGTCGGCAGGCCCAATCTTTTCTCTTATTTCAGGAAGAACCGCGTGGATATGGTCTTTAATATCGCCGAGGGGGATTCCGGAAAATTCCGCGAATCGGAAATCCCGGCGATGCTGGATTATTTGAATATACCCTATACAGGCTCCAATACCTTTTCCCTGGCGCTGGCCTTAAATAAAGCCCTCACTAAAAAAATACTTATCGCCGAAAATATTCCTACTCCGTGTTTTCAGGTCTTTGTCAAAGGCAATGAAGAATTGAACCCCGAGATGAATTTTCCTCTTATCGTCAAGCCCAACCGCGAAGGTTC
>JALOCE010000148.1 GCA_023227925.1 Candidatus Omnitrophota bacterium | reverse complement strand
CGTAGACAATTTTAAGGCCCAGGCCGATTGGCCGTATCTTTACCACGAGAATTATAGCCTGAAATGCTACAAATGGATGTCTGAAAAGCAGATTGACGATTACTTAAGAAAGAATAAATGGGGAAATGAAGTAGATTTCGAGCATAAGGTCAAGATAGGCAAAGAATATTACTTCCGCATCAAGCAAGAAGGAAGCATTAAAATTAAACAGGATACAAAAGTTTCGAAGTCAACTCCTCGTATTGTATCTAAGGCCCCTGCTGCAAAGAATGCCGCTAGAAAGAACGCGCCTTTTAACGGCCTTGGTTTATTGGTTGTAGCCATATCTGTATTCGGTGCTTTCGGCGGCAACAACAATAAGCGCAGAATTTCTTCCAAGGCATTATACGATTTTGTTAGAGAACTAAGAGTTGTCCATCCGGCGCTGGCACTGAAGTTAAAAGTTTATGCTGATGGTCTAAAAGTATTAGAGGATTATCTTGCTAAATCCGGAAAAATCAAAGGGCCTCCGGTTGTAGCTTATTATAATACCGAGACAAAACAGATCACTTTTAATCTTAGTAACAAAGAAGCCGTGCGTATATTAGAAGAAGCGGGCTTTACTTTTGCCCAAGCCGAAGCGATTTGGAAGGAAGCCGAAAAGCACGAGCAGATACATCAGGAGAATCCCACCATTGAAGACGAGAAACAGATTTTCAAACTGCAATTCAGTTTCTTCCCTGAAGATATCAGTAATCTTCCGCAAAGAATAAGGACAGAAAAAGAAGACAAAGTCCTTTCCTTTATTGCCGAAATAAATTATAGAGCCGTATTGCTGTTGGATAGTTCTTCCGAACATTCAGACTTCGTTTTTGTGGATTTGTTATTCGCTGACAGGTTATTAGCCAATATGACCCCTTGTCATAAAACAGCACTTGATATAGAAGGCCTTTACAAGGAAATGATTCATTATAATGTTCTTTCTGAAAAAGAATCCAATCAAGGGAAGGAATTAGCAGAGATTCTTACCGGCCACCATCGGCAGTTAGGCAATGCCCAGGCCCGTTTCAATAGCCTCAGGAAGAAGACCCCAATTACTCCTGAAATACGCCAGAAGATAAGAGTAGACGGCTTCTCTGTCAAGGGTATCGCCAATATGAGAGAAAAAGTTGTCCATGGGAAAATCGTAAAATACAAAGATAGTTCTTTCAAAGAGACATTGGCTTACCCTCTTTTTTACACGGTTAAAGAACTAGAGGCGGAGATTGCAGCTTTGAAGGAAGCAGTAGAGGCGGCCGTTAAAGAGTCAAAAGAAAATGCGGTTAACATTTATTTAAAAGAAGCGCTTGAGACAGCAGTTAGTTTAGCTAAGAGGACAGGGTATGCGCCGATAAGCCATTTCTTATCGCTGGTGATAGAAAAATTACGGGCATTAGTTGGAGAGGGCAAAGAGATACGCATGATTAATACTCTACAAAGTGCAGCGCAGAGCGTTTCCAGGAAAATTTATCCCTATACTTATGAAAAGATGCTCAGTAAAGAAGAGATGATGCCGCAGAATAAAACAGAAGAAGATCTCATTGATATTTCAAATCAATTATTGGCTGTTTATAAAGAAGAGGCTATCGAGGCAAAAATCAAAGGCGATAAGGACAGAAAAGATATGGCCAATCTCAGCACGCTCTTCTTAGAAGATATCTTGGCAACGACCTTCCTTATGATAAGAAAAAGAGGATATAGTGTTACTGAGGCGATCTTTCGCGCTGCGCAGCCGACAGTAACTGAAGCCGTGACTCCGGCAAGGACAAGGTTTAATAAAAATGCCCGTGATATTGCTGCAATAACAATGGAACTTTTACGCAGGCTGGAAACCGATACTGCCAAAAAGCAAAAGATTATCCTGACGGATGCGCCTTTAAAAGAAGAATTTATCCTTTTCTTGTATACTGATAATCTTGAATTAGCAGATTATAAATTTTTAAGGAAGACATACACGAATATGGTAGGGCTTGTGATTAAGACAGGCTTAAAGCATTATGGGATTACTGCCCGTCAGGGAGGCTTCCCGATTTTAACCGAGGCATATACCGATATCGATGGCAATAGAATCTCTACTTGGGAGGCTATTGAAGGAGGGGAGACTGCTATTCTTGATGCCAACACTAGCACCTTAAAGGTCAATCCGAATTTTAATGAATTAGCCGAGGCCCGCAAAGAAGAGATCAGCGAGCAGGCAGTAGAAGAATACGTAGATAACAGGGTATTGGAATCGGTTAAAACAAAAGATGGCGTAGCTTTAGAAATGGTAGTGAATATTGATTCTTACAAAGAAGCTGATAAATTAAATTCTTTAGGCGTTGATAAAGTAGGCTTATATAGAAGCGAACAGGAATGTGCGTCTAGAGGCCTTATTTCCGAAGAAGGC
This sequence comes from Candidatus Omnitrophota bacterium, assembly GCA_023227925.1. Lineage (GTDB taxonomy): Bacteria > Omnitrophota > Gorgyraeia > Gygaellales > Profunditerraquicolaceae > JALOCE01. The sequence goes on along the minus strand of JALOCE010000148.1, from coordinate 1,275 downwards.
TGGGTGAAGAAGCTTACCTATATTATAAAAAGAGGCAAGCTCACATGGTTAGTTTTAAGACTATTGGATCGTAAGATTAACGCCATCGGTGGAGATAATAAAAATATTATTGAGTTTGGCGAAAGTTCTTTAGAGGGGTTGGATTTCTTAATCAAAGATTCAATCGGGATAGGGATTGCCCTTACTTTGATACGGGCAGCAATGCGTGTTTATGCAAAATCTAAAGTAGTAGGGATAGAGTTCCCTATGATTAATGACCTAGAAGGCTGGCAGTCAGCCAGGGCTTTAGTTGAGCAGGCCAGGGAAAGCCTGATTGAAGAAGGGCTGGTTACAGAAGAAGATTTAGCCGGCTTCAAGGTAGGCTTGATGTTTGAGACGCCCAGTTCCGTTCTTGAGAGAGAAGAATTAATGGCTAGGGCTGACTTTGGCAGCATCGGCACTAATGATTTAATTTCCTTGTTAAGGGGCCTCTCCCGCGGCGCGGAAGGAAGCACAGAATATATGATAGAAGCAAGGCCCGATATTTTAGTGACTATACAGCAGCTTATTAATAGTGCCAAGGAAAGAAAGATTCCTTTATGTGTTTGCGGTATGTTGGCGTCAGAGCTTGATTTTATTCTTTTTGCTGCTTTTAATTCTGCTAATGGCGCAGCATTAAAGATCAGCGTTGGCATAGATGAGGTGGCCTCAGTCAAAGAATTTATCCGCCATATTGATACCAGGACATTGAAGACAGTATTTGAAGGCCTGACTCTTGAGACAGACATTGTTACTTTTAAGAATATTTTAGGCAAAGAAAAAGAGCGCATCAAATCTGAAATCAGGGAAGCAAGTAAAGCAAATTTAACGCACACTACTCCTAAAGACGCTTCAACTTCCAGAACTACTATTAACTGTAATGCTTGGTCCGTATTATTGCTGGCTGGAAAAGTAGGGCTAGTAATCGGCGGCTTGTCTTTTATGGGCTGGTTGATTTATAAAGCGTTTAAGGCTTATCAGGCCAGAAAACATAATCAGAGCCGCGCCCCGCCATCTGATCTACGTAATAAAAACAACTGGAAGAGAGCGACTATTTTTGCGGCGCTCTTCTTCATCATCTGGGAATTAGTTGCTGTTCCTTTTATCAATCTGAAATTAGATAACGATTACCGTAAAGCTTTTAACCAAATTGTTGATTTAGATAACTATGCCAAGCCCGATTATTCTTTAAGCGCCTTGGCTGCTAAGACGCATTTATTAGGCGAGGCTTACGCAGATAATAAAGCCGAGGAAACA
>JALOCE010000022.1 GCA_023227925.1 Candidatus Omnitrophota bacterium | reverse complement strand
TTATTCATCTTTCTTCTGACGGGTATCAGGTTATTATCTTATAACTGGAGAGATAAAATCGATGATACCAGGGCCTGGATGAGGCTCTTCCTGTTGTTTGTAGGCTTAGGATTATTCAATTATACGAATATACGCACGCATTTGGGTTCATTGTTGCCTACGATGATACCGGCAATAATATTATTCATCTGTTTATTGGATGATTTTTTAAGCAGGTTTACAAAGATCAGGGTTATCGCTCTCACCGTATTTTTTATGGTATCTTTTATCCTGATCTTTTATTCAGCAGGCCCGGCCTTCAAAAGGGCAGAATACCTATCCGCGGATAAAATTAAATCCAAATTGGATATTGCGCGCGCAGAAGGGTTCTATGATGATTCGGAGCTTGCGCAGTCTCAGGCCTCGGCAATCAGATATATCCAGGCAAATACCGGGAAAAGCGATAAGATCTTTGTCGGTAACCTCAGGCATGATAGGGTAGTCAACAGCGATGTGATGTTCTATTTTTTAGCTGAACGTAACAGCGCAACCAAGTATTACGAGTTGCACCCGGGCCTGACAAACACAGAAAAGATACAGAAAGAAATAACCGGTGAATTAACCAAGTCCGGCGTCCGCTATATAATACTCTGGTCGGGCTCAGAGGATATAAGCGAACCGAACGAAAGCAACAAGTCCAGTGGTATAACAGAGCTGGATGATTATATCCGTAAGAATTATAAAACCGATAAAATATTCGGCGCTTATCTTATTTTAAAGCATGTATAAATTATTAAAATCAAGGTGGGGGATTGCGGCCTTTGCGCTGGTCTTATTATTTGCTTTATTTTTAAGGTTGTATGATCTGGATAAGTATAGCCTTGGTTATGACGAGGCAGTCACTGTCCTGGATGAAAGGGGATTAGATACCCTGCCGCATTTTAGTAAATTATTCGATGGTGATTTTTTGGTCAATAACCACGATTACCTGACTTTATACAGCCATGGTTTCGTGTATTACTGGCAGAAATTACTGGGAAAGGCGGACTATCCCTTACGGTTATCCTCCGTTATCTTCTCTCTTCTGGCTATCTGTTTATTGTATATATTAACGAGAGAGTTTTTTGGTTTAAGGACCGCGTATCTAGCAATTTTTCTTTTCGCGGTTTCCCCTTTTAGCATCTATTATGCGCAGGAATTAAGGCCGTATTCCGCGTCGTCTTTCTTCACGTTGCTGGCCGTGTATTATTTTTTAAAGATGCTGGATAAGGGCACATGGAAGCATAATTCTGTTTTTGCCATAAGTAACGTCTTGAATGTGTATTTTAACCCTTCGGCTATAATGGTTTTATTCTCTTTCGCGGTTTTTTTCGCCTTTAATATAAGAAAATATAAGGCGGCCTTAAAGAGGTTCCTGGCAACGAATGCGGCGATTGTTTTTTTACTCAGCCCTGTTTTTTTATCTATCTATTATAACCTTGGTTTTATTTTTAAAGATTCGGCTCATTTTGCCGTAGATGCCGATTTTGGGAATTACCCCAGTTGGTGTATCAGGATGAGTATCAAGGATCTCTTATTCACATTCAAAAATTTTAGCATGGGTTATAATGTAGACTATTTTTCTTTTCTCGGTAAATCCGGGACATTGGTTTACGCCCTGTTATTTATTTTGGGAGTTTTTAGTTTACGTAAAAAAACAGAAACGCGGCTGTTATTATGCTGCTTATTTATCCCTATTTTGTCTTTGTTTTTAATATCCGGGATCAAGCCTTGTTATGTCGATAGGTATTTTTTTGCTATATTCTCATTCTATCTTATTTTTGTCGCCGCCGGATTAAATAAACTGTTCAATAAGCCCGTGTTTATTTTTACGGCAGCGGCTATAATCGGTATTAATCTTTTTGCTTTAAAAAATTATTACCTGGATTATTTACCTTCCGACCACAGGCAGCACGTAGGAGTGCCCGGCAGGCAAAATATCAAAGGCGCTGCCGAGGAGATAGCGAATAATTATAAGCCGGGAGACAGGATCATGCATACTTGTAGAAATACGGTTTTCCCCCTGAAATTCTACATAAGGCAGTTTACGCGTAATGATCTTTTAATCAAGGAAGTGGACAGGGGCAGCGTGATCTTCGTTCCGTATTTCTACAAGGATAAGAGGGTATTTATCTATGATTATGCGAGGCCATACCCTAATTTAGTTTCAATGCTGGAATTCAAGGCGGTAAGCGATTTAGGGGCAGCTGACAGGTTATGGTTAATATTCTCAGATTGGTATTTTAGAGAAGGCGATAGCAATAAGAGCGAAATAGTTAAGATCATAGGAAAAAACTTCAGGGAAGATAACTATAATAAATTTAATGGGTTAAATCTTTACGCCTTTGAAAAATATTAACCAGCATGGGCAGTAGGCGGGGCCGTGAAATTATAAGCTTGAGAGTTTTTTTAAATATATTTATGTTTACATCATTGTCTGTTATAATACAGTAGATTTTATTTTCTTAATACAGGGTAGATATGAAAGGAAGGAGGTGCGTAAATGATCCGTTTGTTGAACCGTAAAAAGAACGGGCGATGTTACCGCGCAGCCTTCTGCCGTTGTGGCAGGGTGTTGTGGTAAATAGCTTCCTTTCGAAATGAGGGGTGGTTACGCGGGGTGTTTTTATCCTGGGTAATTACCCCTCACAAATAATTTCTATGGAAAATAACCAGGTTTATCAATTCAGGATGTGGGAGAAAAATTTCGCTGTGGATATTGCAAGCGGAAATTTCTTTGAAGTAGATAAGGCCGCCTCCGATATCATCAATTTATTGCATAAATATCCAGCCTCCGATGTGAAAAATAAGCTAAGCAAAAAATATGGCAGCCAGCCTGTTTCAAGGGCTATGGGCAACCTGAATAAACTTATCAAAAATAAAATGCTTTTTTCCGCAGAAGGGCAAAAAGAAAAAAATATTAAGAGGCGGATAACCGACCTTACCTTAAATATCGTGAATAAGTGTAATTTAGGCTGCCGCTATTGCTGGAATCTGGGCGGTAGTTACGGGTCTAGCTCCTCCAATAATAAGAAAATGGATTGCCGGGTCGCATATAAAGCGGTGGATTTATTGTTGAAAGAATCAAGGGGATTCAACGATTTGGTAGTAGATTTTTACGGAGGAGAGCCTCTCTTGAATTTTGATCTTATGGAGAAGACTATCGGGTATTGCAATAAGATCCGGGCAAGGAAGGGTATCAATTTTCGTTTTCTACTTGCGACTAACGGTACACTGTTGAATAAAAAAAGAGGAGATTTCTTGATCGGAAGCGGCGTAGATGTTGCCGTAAGCCTTGATGGGCCAAAAAAAATACAAGATATGCAGCGGCCTTTCTTAGACGGAAGAGGTTCGTTCGATACGGTAATGGATAATATAAAATCGCTTAAGGAAGATTACCGTAAGCGGATAGTAGGCAGGGCCACTTTTACTCCTTATTCAACAGATGTAGTGAAGACCTTTAGTTTCTTGCGCAGCCTGGGGTTTGACCGTATCGAAGTCTGCGAAAGCGAAAAAGCCGGATATGGCTTGGAATCAAAAAACAGGTTTTTCTTCTCCGGAGAAAAAGGCATCAATCGCCTTAAATCACTCTACAATAAATTAGCCGCATTTTACACCCGGGAGGTTATCAAAGGGAATTTAAATTATGAGAATACGTATTTTAACCGTTTTTTTAAACAGTTGAGCAGGTTATACCATATCCAGTCGATCGTAGGGACCTGCTCTGCAGGCTATAGCCTCATGGCCGTTGATATGGACGGAAGTATATACCCTTGTACCGCATTTGTAGGCATTCAGCGTTTTAAAATAGGGACGGTGGATAACGGTATAAACGATAATAAACTGCAAAAATTTTTGGATACGAAAATTTACGGAAGCGATGCCTGTAATAAATGTTGGGCTAAGAGGATCTGTAAAGGGTGCGGCTCCTGTTATAATTTAAATTATTTTACGAATAAAAACTTAGGCCAACCCGACAATTATTATTGTGAATTATTCCGCTATAAAACAAAACTTATGATTGCTATGATTTCTGAAATAGCCAGGGATAATCCCCATGCCTTAGAGAGGGTACTTGTCCCACAATATTATATAACCAGAGGGAAAAAGAAACAAAATGCGAATTAAAAAAGTACTCTTAGTCAGGCCCCCTCGTTACCTTTGGCCTTTTATAAATGAATCCGATAATTTCCTTCTGCCTCTGGGCCTGCCTTGTATAGCTGCCAGCATAAGGGCAAAGTTCCCTGGGATCGACGTAAAAATCATAGATTGTCCTCCCCTGAAAATAGGCTGGAATAGTTTAAAAAATATCTTATTAGAAGAGAAGCCTGATATCGTAGGCGCGGGAGAAGAGGCTCTATATCATCATGAGGCAGCCAGGTTATTCAAGCTGGCTAAAGAGGTTAACCCCGGAGTTATTACTGTTGCCGGAGGCCATTTCTTTTCCTGGATGGTGGAACAGAGTTTGGATAATTTCTCGATAGACATCGTGGTAAGATTTGAAGGCGAAGAGACAATAGTAGAATTAATCGAGGCCCTTAATAGCCAAAAAGATTTATCTACGGTTAAGGGGATTGTTTATAAGAATAAAGGAAAGATTATCAAAAACTCTTTACGCCCCTTGGTCGATGACCTGGATACCTTGCCATTACCGGCGTATGATCTTATGCCGATGGGGAAATATTCGCCTTTTGGTTATCTTTGGCCGCAAAGCGCCACTCTTGAGCACTCGCGTGGGTGCGTGGATAAATGCAGTTTTTGTTCCCTTTGGACCTTTTGGGGTAAACAATCAAGGACAGATATAGAAACAGGGGAATTGGAGGTAATGCCTAAATATAGAAGCAAAAGCGTGGAAAGGATGCTCGAGGAAGTAGATATTGTTTATAAGAAATATAAGAGGCGCTATATTATCTGGGCTGATCCTACTTTTAACGTGGATCCAAAATGGAGTGATGAATTTTGCGATAAGCTCATAAAGAGGAATTATAAAGATCTGTATTGGTGGGCATTCTTAAGGGCGGATTTTGCGTTGAGAGATGAAAAGTTAGGGATCCTGGAAAAAATGGTCAAGGCCGGATTGACCCATCCTTTGATCGGTATAGAAAGGGGCTGTACAGAAGATCTCAGGCAACTCAGGAAATCTGTTTATACCCGCGACCTGGTGAAAGAAACATTCATGACTTTTAAGAAAAAATATCCCCAGGTATTCAGGCAGGGGACATTTGTTACTTGTTTACCTCAGGACACAAAAGAAACGATGTTGGATCTGGTAAAATATGCCGTGGAAATAGATATAGATTATCCTGCTTTTCATCCGGTTGCTCCTGTCCCGGGCAGCTATCTCTATCAGGAAGCTAAAAAGGATAACCTCTTGGAAGAAAAGGATTTTTCCAGATATGATTGGTCTACTCCGACAATGCATTCGACTACCGGATTAAACAAAAATGATTTTTCCAGGTTGAATCTGGAATTAAACAAACGCTATGTTTTATACCGCCCTCACTGGCTTGTGCGGGGGCTTTTTTCTCCCTATAAACATAAAAGAGGGCTTTACTGGTGGTTTTTCACGAATACCTTGAGGATGCTGTTATTAGACATAAAAGAAACTCTTATGGGTAAAAAAAGCTACGAGGGTTTTACCGGTTTTATGCGTTTAAAGAAACCGAAGTGGTATGATAACTAAATAAAAGGAGGGGGAGATGAAAAAAATAGCTTTTGGTTTGATTGTTCTTTATGCTTTAGTTTTGTTTATTGCCCCGGGTTTAAATGCGCAAGAAACTTACGATATATCTAATTATTTTCCTTTGGATGTGGGAAATACCTGGGAATATGATGCAAGAAAGGCAGTATCTGGGGCGGAAGGGGTAGAAGAGCTTGCGATAATGAGGAGCTCTATTCAGGGGCCGGAGATGTTGAATGCAGAAGAAGTGGTTGTGCTGGAGGAGAATGACAGGGGTCCCTGGCTTTATCTTGCCTCTAAACCGGAAGGGATACTCCTCTATAAAACAAGATACATGGATCATTATGATTTGATCGAAGAACCCCAGTTTCTATTTTACCCCAAGAGTTTAGGGGTGGGGCAGGAAGCTAAACATTCTACTTCTATAAAGAGCTACGATTTAAGCAATAATTTAATAGCAGAAGGGACATTGGAGCTGGTTGTCAGGTTGGAGGAGGTTAAGGATCTGACTGTTCCTGCAGGCACGTTTAATAATTGCATTAAACTCTACCGCTCGATATCGACCAAAACTGGTAAAGGTAATATGGATTTTACAGAAATACAATGGCTGGCTCCGGATACAGGTAAAGTCAGCGGCCAGCATACAATAGCAATAAGCAACGGCAATAGTATTAATTTTCAGGAAAAATTCGAGCTTAAGAGCGCGGTAGTCAAAGGCAATAAGATCGGTAATATTAAAAAGAGCGAAGAGCCTGTTCAAGCCGAGGAACTACCTAAGATAGAAGAGCCGTCTAAAATAGAAGAGTCGCCCAAAGTTGAAGAGCAGCCCGGAACTGAAGTGCCGATTAAAACCGAATAATCCGTATTAAACTAAAAAATAATTCTAAACCATTTCGGGTGGCTCCGAGCTCTACCTTTTTAATCAAGCTAATTTATTAATGAAATTTTCGATCCCGCATAACTGGCAGAATGACCTAGTCCAGAGTATAGACCTTACTTATGCCGATGATTTCTACGGCAAGTTAAATGCAGATGCTGTAGGAGGAGGCCTACCGGCAAACGCTTGCCCGTCCACTTCTTTTAAGAATATCGGGCGGGAAATCCAAAAAATTCATCGTCAGGGATTACGATTCAACTATCTTTTAAGCAGCAATTGCCTGAATAACCAGGAACTATCTGTTGATACGCACGAGCGCCTATCAGGCCTGCTTGATTATTTAGAGGCATCAGGTGTCGATTCGGTCACTGTTTCCATGCCTTACATTTGCGGCTTTATAAAGAAGCATTACCCTCGTTTTAAAATACATGTTTCTACTATGGCGCAGGTCGATACGCCTGATAAGGCTAAATTTTGGGAAGACTTAGGCGTTACTAAAATTACCTTATACGAAGTCAGGGTAAACCGCAATTTCGAACTTATAAAAAAAATTAGAGAGACGGTAGGATGTTCCCTGCAATTAATAGCTAATAACGCCTGCCTTTATGATTGCCCGTTTACTATCTATCATGCGTTATTGGGCGCGCATTCAGCGCAAGAAGGGCATATCTTAAAAGGGTTTAGCATAGATTTCTATAGGATTATGTGTATTTATGAGAAGCTCAAAGACCCCGTTAATTTTATCCGCGCAGATTGGATAAGGCCTGAAGACCTTTCCAGTTATGAGGACCTGGGCATAGATTATATAAAGATCGTTAGCAGGGGAATGACTACGGCCGCTATTAAAAGTATCGTAAAGGCCTATACTGATAGGGAGCACAATGGAAACCTCCTGGATTTGTTTTACAGCCATCAAAAAAATGTTGACTTGAAGAAACTTGATATCATCCGTCTTTTACGATTTTTTTTCCATCCCGGTTTGATCAATATTTTTAAACTCTTGAAGCTGAAGAAATTAGTCATTAATTTAGATAAGGCTGTTTATATCGATAATGCAGGATTGAATGGTTTTCTTAAGGAGTTACAGACAAAGGATTGCGGGAGAAGCTATTGCGATACCTGTAATTGGTGCCAGACAATAACAAACAGGGTGGTAAAAATCGACACCAGGGCGGTTACGGCGATGGCAAAGAATTATAAAAAGCTGATCGATGAATTAGCTTCAGGCGGGTTATTCAATTATTCCTAATAGACATGAAAGTATTGCTTATCAATCCTAATTCTTCTCTGATAGATAACAGCTGGGCGTATAAAAAATTTTTTACGCCGATCCCGCCCCTGGGTTTAGCTTATATAGCCAGCGTCATGGAAAAGAAAGGAATAAGTGTTTCTATTGTTGACCAGTTTGCCAGCAAGATTACGGATGCCGAATTGTTAGGCCTGATAAAGACAACTGGTCCTGATTTAATAGGCTTCTCTGCGCTGACTCCCGTAATGCCCGATGTAAAAAGATTGGTTCCAGCCATAAGGGGAATATCTAAAAAGAGTAAAATCGTTTTAGGTAATATCCATGGGACGTGTTTCCCGGAGGAGGTATTAAAAGACGGGACCGCTGATATAGTAGTAAGGGGCGAAGGGGAAGAAACGATTATGGAGCTATGCAGCCATTTAAGCCGCGGGGAAGGTTTAAATGGTATACCGGGGATAAGTTTCAAATCGGATGGGCAAATAATCCATAATGTTGACAGGGGGCTTATCGGGGACCTGGATTCTTTGCCCCTGCCTGCCTGGCATCTATTTGATCTGGATGATTATACCCGCCATCCGTTAGTCGGGATAAAAAATGCCCGCGCTTTTCCTATCCTGGCATCCCGCGGCTGCTCTTACAGGTGTTATTATTGTTCGCAAGATAAAGTTTATAGTAAATCCAGGTACAGGAAGCTGGATAAGGTCGTTGATGAAATAGAATATTTTCACGGTAATTTTAATATAAGTTTTTTTGGATTCTGCGACGCTTATTTTCCTTTCGACGAAAAATCAGGATTGGAATTCTGCAGTTTAATGATAAAACGCGGTTTACATAAAAAGATCAAATGGGTCACCGAAACAAGGGTGGATAAAGTTACCCGCAGGTTACTGGAGGCAATGAAAGAATCCGGCGCCCATCTTATAATGTATGGCATAGAGGTAGGCAATGAAGAAGTCCTGAAGTCTATAAATAAGGGTACCACTCTGGAGCAGGCGAGGATAGCGCTTAAAGAGACCAGGAAAGCGGGTATCTTAAGCCAGGGGTTATTTATGTTGGGCCTGCCGGAAGATACAGAGGATTCATGCAGGGATACGATAAATTTTGCCAAAGAAATCAATCCGGATTTAGTCAAGTTCAATGTCGCTACTCCTTATCCGGGTTCCAGGTTTTTCGAGGATTTTATAAAAGAAAAAACGGTCTCTAGGCCGGAAACATTGACCAGCTGGGCTGATTGGACAGTTTCATCGGGAGACCTTTTTTATATTCCTAAAGGCATAGACAGCGATACCCTGAGATATCTGCAGAGAATGGCGATGCTGAGTTTTTATATCAGGCCTAAAATTATCCTGAAGCATTTGATAAAAAGGACCGTCGGATATAAAAATATTTTTTACGGGGGCTTATGGTTGGTAACATTATTTTATAGAGGGATAATAAAAAAAATATGGAATTCAGTGTTCCTGCGGATGGGGATGGCAAAATAATTTCAGGATTGCCATCAAAGAATGCCACTGGCGAGATCAAGGAAGCCTATGGTAATTTTTTAATTAGCGATGCCATAAGGGACGAAGCGCAGGAAACAGAACGGCATATCGGTAGTTTACGAGGCGAAGGCTTCAGGTTCAATTATCTATTAGACGCTTTATGCCTGGATAATTTAGAGTTTAGCCGGAAAGGCCAGAAAAGATTAAGGCGGCTGTTGGATCGGCTGATGGAAATAAAAATAAATTCTGTTACCGTAGCCAACCTTTATTTGGTGGTATGGATAAAGAAAAATTATCCTTCGATGTCTATAACGGTTTCAGAAGCGGCTAACGTGGATTCGCTTAACAGGGCAAAGTTTTGGGAAAATTTGGGCGTTGATAAGATCACCTTTCCGGGGCCGGCAGTCAATCGTAATTTCAGCCTGATCAGGCAGCTCAAGGGATCTTTAAAATGTAAAATACAACTTGTGGCTAATAACGCCTGTGTATGTAATTGCCCTGTCTATATCAACCATTCGCTTGTAACTTCGCATTCTTCCCGTGGATTACGCGATAAAGAAGAAAAGGCATTCGACCATAATCTTTCGATGTGCAAGCTTAGGCGCCTGGAAAGGCCGGTTAATTTTATCCGCGCAGACTGGATCAGGCCGGAAGACGTTTCTTTTTATGAAAAATTAGGCGTAGATAGTATCAAGCTTTCTGGCGGGGATGTGCCTTCGGATATTATTTTAAAAATAATAAATGCCTATATTTTAAGGCATCACCAAGGAAACCTTGTTGATCTGTTCTGTTTTTCCTATACTATGCCGGGCAGTATGCGGATATTTATCGATAACCAGAAATTAGACGGCTTCCTGGAAGGAATGCCGCGAGAATGCGATTTAACCTCTTGCGGTAAATGTGGCTATTGCCAGATGACGGCTTCACATGCACTCAAAATAGATAAGGGGATTTTATGAGGCTTACGGTTCCTACGAATTGGCAGGATGATTTGATAAAGAAGATAAAAAAACCGGGGGTGGATACGGTTTATGGAAAGTTGGACAGGGATTTTGTCGGGGGAGGCAGGCCTTCGTGTATATTGAATAAAGTTACAAAAAATAAAGCAAAGCTGCATGTGGGCGATATCCACAAGGAAGGACTGAAATTCTATTATCTTTTAAATTCCTCGTGTTTAGGGAATCTTGAATGGACAAGCGCAGGCCACAGGGAATTAAGTAAGCTTTTGGCATGGTTGCTGGATATAGGAACAGACGGAGTGGCGGTAGCCAACCCCTATATCGCGCAGCACATCAGGGCAAAGTACCCTCATCTGGAAATATCGGTTTCTTGTTTTGCGAATGTTAATTCTGTTGAAAAAGCGAAATTTTGGGAAGATATGGGCGTTTCTACTATAACCTTGCCTCCGGTGGAATTGAACAGGGATTTCAAACTACTGCGGAAGGTCAGGGAAAATATAAAGTGCCAATTACAGCTGATTGTAAATGATAACTGTCTTTCTCACTGCCCGTTGTTTATCTATCACAATAATCTCACATCGCATGCCTCGCAATCAAAAGGCAAGGTGGGGATTTTTATGTTCGATTATTGTTTTTTAATATGTAAATACCTGAGGATCAAAGAGCCTGCGAATTTTATCCGTGCGGCTTGGATCAGGCCGGAAGATATATCTGTCTATGAAAATATAGGGATCGATAGGTTCAAGGTAGTGGACAGGGGTATGCATGCAGACGCTATTGCCTTGATCGCCGATGCTTACTCTAAGAGAAGTTACAAAGGCAATTTATACGATTTGTTCAATAATCCATCTACCAGCCTCTGGCTTAATAAGCCGAGTTTTTTCCATAAATTCAGATATTTCTTCCATCCTTTTACTGTCAACTTGTTTAAATTATTCAAGAACAGGAAAGTGGTCCAGAATATAAAAGTGTCCATTGATAATACCAAATTAGACGGGTTTATCGAATATTTTTTCGATCATGAATGCCGTTATAATTCTTGCGCAGAATGCGGGTATTGTACAAAAATAGCCCAGAAGGCTTTAAAAATAGACCCGGATTTCAGGGAAAAGGCGCTTGAAGATTATGGTAGTTTTATAAAAGAGATTATTTCGGGCGGGATATTCAAATATTAAAAAAATGAAGGAGGTGCAAAGATGAAGGTACTCCTTGTTTTTACCAATATTAGAACGCTTATCCCAGCTGTTTATTCTTTTGCTACCGGTTATCTGTCCGCTGTTTTAAAAAAGCACAATCATCAGGTGCGTGTTTTTTGCGCGAATAATATAAAGGAGATTCCGGGAATAAGCCGTGTTTTAAAAGAATATGACCCGGATATAGTCGGCTTGACCGGAATAGGCTCGCAGTTTTTTTATCTGATGCAGATAGCAAGGTTAGTCAAGAAATGGAAAAATGTCCCAATTATTTGCGGCGGCCCCCACGCTACTCTTTACCCGGAGTCTTTTCTTGAATCGGGGTATGTCGATGGGGCTCTGGTAGGCGAAGGGGAAGAATCGATTGTGGAATACATGGATGCATTAGAGAGTGGCAGCGATTACACGGGGATAAAAAATTTCTGGTTCAAAAAAGATGGCCAAATAATCAAAAATGAATATAGGGAATTTATACAGGACCTGGATTCTCTGCCATATGTAGATAGAGAAATTTATGACCACCAGAAACTGATCAATATAGACAACTATACTGTTTATATGCTTGCCGGCAGGGGTTGCCCTTATAACTGTACATTTTGCAGTGTTCCTTATCTTAGGCAGAAAGGCAAGGGGGAATTTTCCAGGTTGAGAAGTGTTGATAATGTCTTAGGGGAAATAAAGTTACTTTCAGAAAGATATAAATTTAAGCATATCTATTTCAGGGACGACACTTTTACCTGGAATAAAGAGTGGGCCCTGGAATTTTTTAAAAAGTACCCGCAGAATTTTGACTATCCTTTTGATATGCTGACCCGCGCAGACTGTGTGGATAAAGAAATAGTCGAGAGTTTAAAGCATTCAAAGTGCGACTGCGTCTGGATGGGTATTGATTCCGGGAATGAATATATACGCAATACCGTATTAAAGAAAGATATATCTAATGAAAGTATATTAAAGGCTTGTAGAGATTTGCAAGCGGCAGGGATCAAGACATTAATGACCAATATGGTCGGCCTTCCTTATGAGACTCCTGAAAGGTTTCAAGAGACAATCGATCTGAATAAGAAAATCCATTCTTCAAGGGGGGTTGTTTCATTAGCAAGCGGTTCCGGGCCAAAGATATTCGCTTTTAACACTTTTCCCGGGACGGTCCTTTATGAGCTTGCCCAAAAAGAAGGCTGGTTAAAGCCTATGAAATACGGTTTCCATGTCTATAAGGAGTCGATTATAGACATGCCGGATTTTCCAAGAAAGAAAGTTTACCGGTTGAGAAAAAAATTCAGGTATTTGGTTTATAAAGATACCCAGCCGTTTAAGGCCTGGTTTTTCAGGATTTACGATAGCAGCCTGGGGCAGCGCCTTGTAAAACTGATACCGATGCCTCTATTCGGGGTCATTACCGGCATAATCTCTAAAATAGTATCCTCCAGGGAATGGAGAGTAAAAAAGTAAGGAAGGCCGGTTAAAAAATTTTCAGATGAGAGAAACGGGCTATTATAAAAATAAGGATCTTGGTTTAATTGTAGTTTTTATCTTAAGCCTAATATTTACGCTATCTTTCGGGCTTGTTAATATTTTAAAATTTAAGATATTTTCTTCAACTTGTTTCGGATGGCATCTTTTTAATTCCTATCTAAGAATAGGGGCAGGTAAGAGTATTTTTGATGTGTATATCCTTCCGGAATTTCCCATTGTCATGTACCTATTTGCGCCTATTAATTATCTGATCGCATTTATCTATAAATTACTGCCTCATCCGGAAATACTGCTTGTTTTTCAGAGCATTATAATGGCAAGCGGAGCTCCTGCCGTTTATTTGCTGACGAAACATCGCCTGCGTAATACTTATCTGGCAATAGCTTTTTCTGTGTCTTATTTATTGAATCCGATTATTTCCACGGGGGCGATACTAGGCTATATTTCTCCTGCCCTGGGATTGCCTTTTCTTTTGTTCGCATTTTATTACCTGGAAAAGGATGATTTTAAGAAATTCATATTTTTTATTATCCTGGCCTGTATCTCGAAAATCGATGTTGTCGTTATGGTCTTGATTTTGGGTATGATCCTGGCTTTTTCTAAAACCAAACAAAGGTACGGAAAAGCAATCCTTAAGATCAGTATTATCTGGCTAGTTGTTTCGTTTGCCCTATGTTACATTTTACTTAAAATAAAAGGCAGGCCGTTTCCCGTAGAAATGCTGCATTTTGACCAATACGGGGATAATCTAACCTATATAATACGCCACCTCTTAAATAATTCGTGGATAATTTTAAACAATCTTTTTAACGCGCAGAATATGTTATTTTATGCTTTTTGCTTCCTGCCCAATATCCTTGCATTTATCTCCCCGCTTTATTTACTGCCTATCATTCCGGAAGTATTATTTTTATCGATAAGAAACCAGCATTCCTCCGGGCTTTTTTTACTTTTGCCTTTTGTTTTTGTTGCAGCTATCTTCGGCACAGGAAAAATTATAAAAGCCCTGGCTGATCATAAAGGTTTTATATTAAAGCGCGAACCGCTGTGTATTGCCTTAGCCGGTATAATTTTACTGTTTTCCCTGGGAACGCATTATTATATTAAGCCCATAAGTGATTTTAAAGATAAGTTAGGGGTGATGCCGTTTACCAGGGGGTTTAGTTTAAAATTTTATGATCCGACGAAACATACTAAAACAGGTTATAAATTTCTGAAGATGATCCCTGTTGATTCTTCCTGCTTTGCTTCACAGTCCTTAGCCGCGCACTTGGGAGGGGTAAGCTATCTTGGGCGGACCGATAGATTTACTTTAGCGGAAAATTATGCCTGGGATTACATATTTCTGGATTTGTCTAAAAAGGATTTTTATCTGATCAGCGATAAGGATTATTTTTTGCGGTTAAAGAAATTCCTGGTAGAAGATAACTATGGAGTGGTGGGTTTCGAAGATGGATGGCTGCTTTTGCAGAAAGGGTATAAACAAGATAAAAATAGCGAGGTACTAAACTATATGAATGGAGTGCTGTTAGATGAAAAAAAGATTTAGCATATTGATATTCGTGATCCTGGCAGCGTCTGTTGGTTTCTGGTATTTTTCAATGTCTCAGAAAAAATACTCCCTTTCGGAATATTTCCCGCTCAATGAGAATGATAAGTATACTTATAATCATCATGAAGGAGGCGAAGAGCGGATAGTAACCATTACTGTCAAGGATGTTCAAAAGACGAACGAGGGGAAGCAATTTAATTTTTTATGGGAAGGCAAGTATAATGACCGGATACAGGCGCTTTCTTTATCTGCGCGAGGGATATTTTTACGCAGAAATGAACATCTGGTCGGTGAATTTCCCATGCGCTCGATAAGGACCTGCGTGCCTCCTATGGTAATGATCCCGCCAAAATTGGAAAATATTACTTTAGCTCCAATAAATTATTGGACCTATGATTTAAAAGGAGACCTGCGCGAGAAAGAAAAAATAGAGGAGAGTATATCTTTCGCAGGTTTTGAAGATGTCAACGTGGAGGCGGGAAAGTTTAAATGTATCCACTTTTTTGAGCGCCATAATTATAAAGACGAGCTGAATAACAGTAAACATATGCATATTTATGATTTTTGGATTGCCCCCAATGTAGGGATCGTGAAGTTTGTCCACGCGTTTATACCTTTTATGTATATGAGGTATATCAGCCCTGACAAGAAGACTATAATGAATAGATACAGCGGTTTTTTTGTTGAAATATTCGAACTTAAAAAAGCCGATATAGGAGGTAAGGTAATCGGTGCCAAATGAGTAAAATTGCCCTTATAGATCCTTTTGGGCCAAGAAAGGCCTATTTTAGGCATTGCCATCTCTTGAGGGACTGGAGCGGCGCCGGCACTCCCGGCTACATTCCTATTCCCTCCCTGGACCTTTTGTATACAGCAGCTTATCTGCGTAAACATGGCCATGAAGCCAAGATCATCGAGGCAAGCGTAAAACACTGGCCTCACGAGAAAGTGGCAAAAAATATTAAGGCAGATAATTTTGATTTCGCGCTTATCCCTTCTTCTTATTATAGTTTGGATGACGATAAATATCTGGCAAAAGTTATCCGTGAAAACACCCCCCGTATAAAGATAATCTTTTCCGGCCCATGGGTGACGCATGATCCTTCGCTGGTTTTGTCGGATAATAGCGCGGATTTTGTGGCCTTGGGAGAATATGAATTGCCGTGTTTAAATATAATAAGAGGGGATTATTCCGAGAATATCGCTTATAGGGATAATGGCAATGTCTTTTGCGGTAAAAGAAAACTGGTCAATATAGGCGAATTAGCCATACCTGCCAGAGACCTGATAGATAACCGGGCTTACAGGTATGCGGTTTTTAACAAAAGAAACCCGGTCACGACAATGACTATAAGCAGGGGGTGCCCGCATAGTAAATGTAAATTCTGCCACGCCTTCCTTTTTACCTTAAAAGAAATAAGGTACAGGGATATTGATTCTATTACCGAGGAAATAAATGAGATTGTTTTCAAATATAAGATAGGCGAGATCCTTTTCAGGGACCAGGCATTTACCGCTAACAGGGAACTTGTATTTAAGATCTGTGAATATATGATTTCAAATAATATAGATATCGCCTGGCGCGTGACTACAAGAGTCGATCTGGTGGATAAGGAGCTCTTGGCCTTAATGCATCGTGCGGGCTGCTATCAGATTTCATTCGGCTTTGAAAGTTCTTCGCAAAAATCACTGGACCTGAATAATAAAGGGATTACTCTTGAACAATCCAGGCTAGCCGCAAGATGGGCGAAAGAAGCAGGCATAGAAATTTTAGGCCTCTTTATGCTTGGTATGCCGGGGGATACGCAGGATTCTATGGCAGATTTACATAAGTTTGCTTTAGGGCTGGAGGTGGACTATGCCCAATTTAATGAAGTCTACCTTGTCCCCGGCGTCCCGCTTTACGATGAATACATGAAAGATAAAACAATATTGTTCCCTTCGGATTTAATAAAGAAATATGCCATGCTTTCTTATCTGAAATTTTACTTCAGGCCTGGTTTTATATTGAAACAGTTAGGCAGGATCAGATCCCCGGGTGACTTGATGTTCCTAATGAAGGTAGGCGTAGATGCGTTTTTATCGTATTTTTAATTTATCCATATTCGCTGTCTTTTTTGTTTTGGCTGCGGGCCTGCCTTTGGCGCTAGCCGATTCTTCGGGTAATGACTATATGTGGCTTGAATTTGACAAAAAGATAAAAAATGCAGATGGCAGCATTACACAGCCTTTGTTTATCCGGTACGGGCAGTTTCCGGATAAAAAGCAGGATATCCGCGCGCTTAGCCGGATAGAAGCTTTTTATACTTTCGGAGAGAAGAATAAAAAAGGGGAAGATATTTTTTACAAACTCAAAATAGAAGAAAAAGACGGCTTGCCGTATGTATTGGTAAATTCTAACAGGGAAAATTGGTGTATGATATTGGTAAGCGCCAGGAGGGCGGCGGATGGAAAAGCGTATGAATATTCTGCCAAGACAACTTTTTTCTTATTAGGAAAAAACAAATACGCTCCGGAAGTAAAAGGTGTTCCTGTTGAAATCGATAAAGGCAATAAACGTTTTGACATTAAACTGTACAGAGAGCGCGTAAAAGAACTCATCACTTATAGCAGGATCAGGACTTTTCCGATAAGGGTGATGGTCGCCTTTGATGGCAGGCCTTTTAGCAATCGCGATATAAACATAATCAATGAATTTGGAGAATTACAGCAGAAAAAAACAGATAGATCCGGCGTCTTTATCTACAACCTTCCTAAAAACAGGCAGGATTTCAAGATGAAGAGAAGGGAAAGGGATTTTGAGCAGGATGTGATATTTTCCGGCTATAGTGTCGGCAATGTGGTTTATCTGGGCTCTTGCGCGGTCTTGTTTGATTTTTCATTTGTCAACGAAGGGCAATACGCCCATATCCTCTGGCAGGGCATGGCCATATTCATTATATTTGTAGCCCTTAGTTTGGTTTACGCTTTAATACTTAGGAAAAAATTTAAATTTAACTTATGAAAGTATTCAGGATCCGCACTATCACGCAGATTATATTTTTCTTTATATTACTTTACGGTTCATATATAGGCCTGCGCTTTATGAATTTTATGCCTACCTGGGCCTGCACTAATCCCGTTGATTATTCCTCGGCTTGCTATTTACTGCCGATGCAGCGTTTCCAATACGGGCTGAACCCGTATTTGATGTACTCTATGCCTTTCCCCGGATATTTTATTATACAGGGTTGGATGGCTTTTCTGATTTTCTTTCTTTACCTCATTATTTTTATCATTATATTCAATAAATTATGGTGCGGGTGGATTTGCCCTTTCGGCACTCTTCAGGACGGCATTAGTTTTATCCGGAAGAAATTAAAAATAAGAGAAACGCAATTTTCAGAAAAAACAAAGCATAGCATTAGGCCTATTAAATATCTGCTTATTATTTTGAATTTTGTAATGCCTTTTGGTTTTGCCTTTGGCGCTGTAGCAGCTACGCCGATATTTTGCCGTATCTGCCCTGTTAAGACGCTCTTGCCTCCTTTACACGGGAATATATTGAATCTTACTATTGGGTTTCCTCCCGGGGTAGTATATAGTATAATTACATGCATATTCGCCGCTTTTATCCTGATAATGATATTTTTTAGAGAGCGTTTTTTTTGCACTATATGCCCGATCTGTGCCATGATCCATATTTTTCATAAATCCAGCCTTTTGCAGTTTAAGAAAAATGTAGGCGCATGCGATAGCTGCGGAAACTGTTGGCGGGTATGCCCCGTAGATATAAAAGAAGTTTACCTGGAAAAGAAAAAAGAGAATGTCATTCAGGAGAACTGTAACCTTTGTTTAAAATGTATAGAGGCCTGCCCGCAGAAGGGTGCACTTTCTATCAAATACTTTAATAAAACCATTTTTTCTTCTTCAAGGGAATATCTTGAGAAGATTATCGGAAGAAAAGGAAAAAAGAAGAATGCAACCGACAATAGTCCAAGGCCCGGATAAGAAAATTCAGGAAAGAATTTCCAGGGAAATCCAGGAAGAATATGCCAGGAAAGCCGATTCCCTGAAGCGGAGGGAGGATTTTCGCAAAGAATTCGATTATTTTCTTGAAGTTCTTTCTCTGGCTGCCAATCCCATTAAATTTAAAGAGAGGTTCAATAAACCCCTGGCAGGGTTATATTGCATAAGTACGCCTTTAGAGCTTTTTGATGCCTTTGGTCTTCATCCTCTTAGGCTGCATTGCGGCCTTTTGCCTGTGCATAAACTCTCATTTTCTTTTTTGCCTTCGACTGTCTGCCCGGCGATAAAATCCTGTATCGGGCAATTTTATGCGGATAATTCTTTAGAAAGCCTATGCGAAGTGATGGTTATCGCAAATAGTTGTTACGAGAAGACTAAGTCCCTTGAAATAGTAAAAGACAGGATAAAAAATCTGCATGTTATGCAGATGCCCCTGGATAAGGAATCTGAGAAAGGGCAGAAAAGATGGATAGAGGAAGTGTATGAGTTGAAAAAGAAGCTGGAAAAATATACCGGTAAACATTTCAGCCGTAAGGGCCTTTTAAAATCAATAGATAAATATAACAGGGCCTGGGAGCTGTTCGGGCGCTTGACGGAAATGAAACGCTCGGGCCTGATATCCGAAGTATGGAGTGTCATCCTGACAAATGCCTTTATGCTGGATGATGTGGATTCCTGGTCGGATAAAGTCAGCGGATTGATCGATGATGATAAAGGCAAAAAAAGCGCTCAAGAACCCAAGGTTTTTCTCGTCGGTTCCCCTTTGTTTTTTCCATATTTGAAGATAGCAGAACTGATCGAGGAAGTCGGTATGTCTGTTGTAGCTGATGATCTATGCACATCGGAAAGGATGTTTGCGGGCGTAGTCTATAAAGATCCTTCCGAATACGGGCTGCTCAGGGCGGTGGCGGAAAGATACCAGCTTCCCTGTCAATGCCCTATATTCCCGGACAATTCTTACAGGGTAAAGAATATCCTGGAGACCATGCAGAAATATAATATAAAAGGAGTGGTTTTTCACCTGTTGAAAGGATGCCACATTTTTGATATGGCAACTTATTGGTTTGAAAGATTGATAAAGGAGAACGGATTCCATTTCATAAAAATAGAGACCGATTACTCTCCGGAAGACAGGGAAAATATAATCACCAGGCTTGAGGCGTTTAAGGAGATGATCTATTGAAGAATACGATAATAGCAGGTATCGATCTAGGGACAGCGGCGATAAAAGTTGTTTTTATTAACGAGAAACATGAATTATTATGGATGAGAGCCGTGCCTACCATGCCCGAGAGCGTTGCAGGGGCTAAAAGGCTTTTAGACGAAGGCCTGGCAGCGCTTTCTATCGCAAAGGATCAACTTTCGGGGATAGCCGCAACAGGTTACGGCAAGCGTATTCTGGATTATACCGATATGGCCGTAGATGAGATTACCGCATTATGCGTGGGGACGCATAATTTAAGCCAGGGAAGGGCAAGGACTGTTATAAATATAGGCGGCCAGGATACTAAGGCAGTCAAGATCAACGCCAGCGGCAAGATTGACGATTTTAAGATGAACGAGAAATGCGCTGCGGGGACAGGCAGGTTCCTGGAGATGGTATCCAGGGTTTTGGATATACCAGTCCAGCAGCTGGGGGATTTCGATACCCTGGGCGAACCGACGATCATAATAAACAACACCTGCACAGTCTTTGCGGAGAGCGAGATCGTTTCCTTGTTGTATAAGAATATCGACAAAAAAAATATCATTACCGCAATTCACCGTTCCATAGCAAGAAGGATATCCGAATTCATATCTAACTTACGCGTTGATGAAGATGTCTATCTGGATGGCGGTTCTGCTTCCAATAACGGCTTGATCTTTGCCTTAAAAGAAGAGTTGGCCAGGGGCATCAATACGCTTGCTCACCCGCAATTTACCAGTGCCATAGGAGCAGCCATAGCTTTACTTAAAAAATAACAAGAGATTACCGATGGCAGGATCATTCAAAAATAAATATTTTCTCTTATTTTTACTTGTGCTGCTTTTCTTCCTTGTCCGCTTGACAGTCATGTTTTCTTCGGAGAAGATCATCTGGCAGGGGGAAGAGCCTTTTGTGGGGGTGGTGACAAAAGGAATTATTGAAGGTTGGGCTATACCCCCGATTGATTTTCAGCAGACCCCGCATTTTGGAGGATCCGTCTTTAACGCCATAGCGGCGTTGCCTTTATTTGTATTAATTGGCCCTCAAGTCCTTGCCTTGAGATTGACATCGGTTTTGTTC
>JALOCE010000021.1 GCA_023227925.1 Candidatus Omnitrophota bacterium | reverse complement strand
CGGAAAACTCCCGACCCTCGACGCGGGGATATTTCACGTCGACGTCCCCGACGCGAGGTTCGTCGTAAAGAAGGACGACTTCGTCGTCGACGTCGACGTCATGAGCGCCGTGCCCATGGCCGTCGACGGCATCACCGCCCTGCTCTTCAGGGGGACGAAACGGAACGCCGAAGGCGCTTACGAACCCGCCTTCGTGTGCGTCGCGGGCGACGTCGTCGTGATGGCGACGGAACGGGAAGTCCTCGAAAAATACGACGCCGTCGACCCCGTCGACCCGAAATCGCTGAAGTCGTCCTACGACCTCTCAAAGTTCGCAAACGAACGCACGTCGCTCGCGATATTCGCGTTCGTTCAGGCCGTCGTCGCCGGCTCGGCCTTCGAGCCGGAGGCGTCGGTTTAAACCTGTGTAAATTCACGTATAATATATGAGAGGCAACTTTCTGACGCCGGCGACGGACAACCGTCGCACCGACGGGAAAATACACGTCACCGACCTCACCTCGCGAAATCTTACTGAGTGGGCCGTCGGAGGTTGGAGATACCCCATGAAAATCGGCAATTGGATTCACGCCGGGCTCGAACATCAGGAATACGACGTGCCCGTCGCGCGCGAAGTCGACGTCGAATACGACGGCGTCGTCGGACGCGTCGACGTCGTCAGACGTGACCTGAAAGTCGACTATATCGTCGACTATAAGACGACGGACTTCGCGAGCAAGTTATTCGAATATTGGAAGGGCGACACTTTCGTTTACCTCCCCGCGGTCTATTCCCTGCAACTGTCGCACTATCACCGCATCATGAAAAAGTCGGGGATGTTAAACCGGCGGACGCTTTACGTCATCCGCTTCCTGAAGCGTCACACCGCGTCGAAGGCGCCGAAGTGGGTGGAGGAAATCGATCCGGACAAAGTCCCGGACTCGATTCAAATCTTGCGTGACCCGGCCGGCGACGTCTACGGGCTCGACGTCGTCGTGCACCCCGCCGACTGCATGTGTAAAAAGTGCGTGAAGGGCGGAATATATCCCAAGGGCGTCGCATTCGACGAACTCGAGGAGGACATCGCGCGCCTGAAGCCCTACTTACAAAAAGTCGTCGCGGCTTACGTCGCCCGCGACGCCGAAGCCGTCGCGGCCCTCGCCGCGGCCGCGCCGGAGGCGTCGAGGTACGCCAGGTATGACACCGACGTTTGGAGCGTCGGACAGGAGGAAAACTGACATGAAAAAGACCAACGAATTCGAAAAGAAGACGACGACGGTGTCGTTTTCGCAGGACCCGAAGGCCCTGAAGTTCCTTTCGTCGACGAACCGGACGCTCTCTAACTTCGTCTCGACGCTCTTCGAAAAGATCGGCGAGGACGTCGAAAAAGTGGAAAAGGGAGAGGACGTCGACGACGGAGAGGCGGTCAAGTTCCTGCGCTCGCAGTTCCGCATGCTCGTCTGACTCCAGGGGGTGCAAGACGACGCTCTACGGTTACGACATGGGAGGCGAGCGCGTGACCGCCCGTCCCGGCGTCGTCGCCTATTGTCCCCTCTGCGGCGAAAAACTGGTCCCGAAGTGCGGAGCCGTCGTGCATTGGCATTTCGCGCACCGCACCAAAGACTGTGACCCGTGGCGCGAGGGCGAGAGCGAATGGCACCTCGCGTGGAAGGAGAAATTCCCGCCACTCCGGCGGGAAATCGTCGTTAGCCGCGGCGGCGTCAAGCACATCGCCGACGTCCGACTCGATTCGGGTTACGTCCTCGAATTTCAGCATAGCACCATCAGTTTCGACGACGTGATGGCGAGAAACGACTTTTGGGGAAAGGTGCTTTGGGTCTTCGACGCCCGCGGCGTCGTCGAGAGCGGGAGGTTCGCTATGACGCCCGAAAGTAACTACATGAAGTTCAGGTGGAAGTTGCCTCGCAAGACCATCGTCCCCGTCATCGAAAAGACGGACAGGAGAGACGTCCGCGTCCTGCTCGACTTCGGGGACGGAAGGCTCTTCGAAATCAGAAATATATGGAAGGGGCCGAAACGGACTTACGGTTGGGGATACTTTCAACCGATGTCCCTTTTCGACAACCTTCGGTGAACGAAGTTCACGAGAAATAGTAATCGGTCATCTCGGTCTTCGCTCTCTGCAGGCCCTCGATCTTTTTCATGAGGGCCTCGAAGTCTTCGACGACCTTTTTTATCGTCGGTACGGGGTCCTCGAAGCCCTCGTCGAAGGCCCGCTTGATTTTCAGGAAAGACTCTCCCATCGCGGCGAGAGTCGTCCCCCTCGAGGGGGACGTCTGCAGGTATTGCCATAACGACGACGTCGGCGGCATACGACAGTATACCGCGCCGTAAACTTTCGAGGGCCTCTTGGCCCTCTTGACTTTCGTGTCAGTTTCAGACATGGTATGATATCAAGCGTTAGCGACAGATATAAACCGTCGCGGGCGGGCGTGATACGCGTGATACGTGAGCGTGATATGTGTGATATGTTTAAGACTGTTTAAGAATCACATGACTTGAGGTGCTTATGATGCAACTCGAAAACAAGGTGCGCGTCCTTAACGCGTTGAAGTTGGCGTCCATGGACCGAGAATCCCTCGTCGCCGAGACCGGTGTCGCGCGGTCGACGTTGTTCGACCTACTGAAAGTTATGCGGAAAGAAGGGCTGACGGGGAAGACCACAATCAAGTTGGCGCACGGCAGGCCCTACACCATTCACTACCTCACCGAGGCGGGGATGGCGGCGGCGGAATCCGTCAAGACACACGAAACGGGCGAGCCCGCGGGAGTGTTGGCGGATGGCTGAGACGGAAGAGAAGCCCTCCCGGAAGGGCAGGAACTATTCTTTTTGGGCCGCCGAGCCCATTAAGGGTCCCGCCGCTTCCGACTTCATCAGAGGTGCCCTCGCGGTGAGGAAGGTCGTCGAGGCCGAGTTCGTCCCAGTCTTCCTCGAAGTCCTGAAGGTCGTCGACGACGACGACTTGAAATCCCGCGTCAAGGACTTCGGAAAAAAGGTCAGAAATGCGTTGGAAAACGGGGGTAAATTGGTATGAGTTGGGACGAGTTCGAGGCCGCCGGCTCGTCGCCCGCGACGACGAAGCCGAAGCCGAAACTGAGAGTCGTCGAAGACGACGTCCCCTCACGCCCGCCTCCGTCGACGCAGCGTCGCCCGCGTCACGACGACGACGACGTGAAAAAACTGAAGGAGGAACTCGCCGCCCTCGACGAACGACTCACCTCCGCCGAGGCCCGCTCCGACGAGTTGAAGGACGCCCTATCGGAGTCGAAGGACCTGATAGACTCACTCACGCACGCGCTTGACGCCATCTCCTTCACGCCCGACGAGATAGATGACATCCTCGCGACGACGGGCCTGAGAAAGTGGATCAGACAGAGGCCGATAACGATAGAGACGGTTCAGTTAAAACTGAACGTGAAAATAAGGGAAAAAATGAGGGCGCGGTGACGCGCCCGAATTTACTTTTCGATACACTCCTTGAGGGCTTCACCGAGTTTCTTGGCGCGGTCGACGGTGCCCTTCGGAAGTTTCTTGGACTCGGACTTCATGCAGTTCCGGACCTTCAACTGCTTGGGAGTCGGCGCTTTGTCGGACTTTATCGCCTTCCTGCGAGGCATATTCCACAACGCCTTGAACCGGCGTGGTACTGAGTCCCAATCGCTCGCGCTCATGCCCATAGCGTTGAGCATGCCCTTAGCAGTCTTGACGCTTACGCGTTTTCCTTTCTTCGCTGACCCGCCTTCGGCGGCGGCGGCTTTCTTCTTGGCGGCGGCTGACATCTTAGAGTCTCACCTTGTGTCTCTGACAGATAACTGTCTTTTTAACCCGCATTCCTTACGTGAGCAATGTGGTGAGGTATGCCTTCGATACAGCTTCGCGATAAATTAGTAGAATATTCTCACGCCGAGGACGCCGCCGTGTATTACTACCCGACGGCGGGCGGCGTCGCGACGACCTTCGCCGCGGGTGCGACGGCAAAGACTAAGATGCCGTTTTCGGCGCCCTCCGACGAGGTTTACGTGATAAAGAGCATTGGATGCCGCGGCGGCATCCACTTCCGCGTGCAGTTCCCGATGTCGCAAGTGCGTTTTCAGGGAGTGCAGGAACGGTACTTTGACGGGCGTGAGTTCAGTTGGGTCTCCCCTTTGCCCACCGAAATCGTGATGTTTCCTGGAGAAGAGATTTTCATGGACTTCCTCAATAATTACGCCGCCGCGATATTTTCCGAGTTCGAATTCAGGATTACGATATATAGAAGTGCTAAGTGGGAGGGGATGAGATGACGCACCCCGAAACAAAAGACGTTGAGATGAAAGTGACGCAAAATGTGTGGAATCCTCACATAAAAGCGTTCGAACCGATGCCTCTCGAGGAATACGCCGAATACGTGAGTGCGACGAACGTCGCCGCGCAGGCCTGCACACCGACAACGCCCGAACGCGCGTTTCACCTCAGAGGCGTGAGGGCCAGCATAACGGCCGCCGGTGTCGCGAACTGGCTCGAACTGTGGGAGGGAGACCCCGCGGCGGGCGGGACTCAGATATACGCGCTGTATATCGCTCAAAACGCGCTCCTCAGCATAGACCCCGTGACTTCCCACGTGTTCGAAGACCTATATATCCGACTCACGAACGCGCTCGGAGGCGGCACGGCGTGCCCGGTCACGTTAGAAGGCTTCATGGAGATACAGAAGTCGCGCGTCAGCACACTCAGTTGAGATGACCGCGCTCGCGAACGGAGAGTATTTCCGTTCCCAATTTTTCCTTTTTAGTGATGAGCATGTCGGTAAAAGACACCATTTACGCACGTTTGGGGCTGGACGCCCTCGAGCGCAGGTTACGGAGTTTGGAAGAGTGGAAAGTCGACGACGCGAGTCCCGGAATCGCCGACGCGTTGAAGACGGCGAGCGAGGCGTTCGACAACGCGAGGGCGTCTTACGCCGACGCGTCGACGGCGTTGAGTTCGGCAAGGTCGGCTTACGAAAAGGCGAAGGAAGTCGGCGGAATTGCCGATTACGCGAAGTCGAGGGCGGAAGGTGCCTTCAAGTCGGCGTCGGACGCGTTGGGGTCGGCGAAGTCGGCTTACGACAGGGCGAGCACGGCGATGACGAACGCGCAGACGTCGCTCACTAACGGGCTTAAGGCGTTGAGCGAGTCGGCGAAGGCGTTCGGAGCGTCCTTCACCGTCGTGAGGGACGCCGTCCAAGGCGTCGTGAAGGAGTTGGACGCTTACGCCGCCGAATACAATGGAAACTTCACGAACTTCACCGAATTCATAAAAGGGTTAGCCGCCTTCATGGACAACGTGATGAACCCGCCGAAATCTGCCATCGGCGTCATAGACGTGTTAGGTTTCTTTAACAAGGCATTCGCGTCGGCGAAAGTCATCTTTGCGAACGGTTCGAACGCGTTAAACTCGTTCTGTCGGTTGTTCTCAAAGGGATTCAGCGTGATGGACAGTATCAAGAACACGTTCACCGCGGTCGGCAAGTCCTTCGAGACGGCCAGCGAGTCTTTCGGCGGGACGAAGGTCGTCCTACCCGAAATCGTGAGGGACGCCGCCGTGTCGAACTCTTTCGACCTCTCCGCGTATTCGGCCGTGACGTTCACCAACGTCGTCGGTAGGAGCGTTTTCGTTCAGATGAAGTACGGCTTCGCCGACGACGTCATGTTCTCGGTGCAGGCGTCGTCCGGCGTCGTCACGAAACTCGTGAAGACGCAGGAGCAGGGCACGGCGACGTCCGTCGCGGTCATGACGATCACGGGGTCGAATTTCGGGACGATCCGCATGACCGGATTTCAGGCTTTCGTCGTGCAAGCCGCCGCGGGCGTTTCCTCGATCAAATTCAGCAGGTTGGGGGCCAAGTCGTCGTGATCGAAGAGAAAGTCAACGACCTGTTCAAAAAACTCGTGAAGACGCGCCCCGAACCGAGTTCGGCCGTCGCGGCGACGGTCACGTCGCCCGCGCCGACGATCACGGCGCCGCCGACGATCGTCAGCAGGACGGTCGAAAAGACGATTGTAGAGAAACGGTTTGAGATGGACCCTCAAATCGAGAAGATCTTGACAGGACGCTTCATTTCTGACGAGTCGGGACGTTATTGGAAGGTCGGGAACCCGCTCATCGTCACCGACTCGTCCCTGCCCGTCGTCCTCGTCCCCGGCGCCGACACGACGATAGAACCGTTTCAGATGAGCATATTGGCGAACGAACTGAGGGCGGACACGGCGCTCGCGCTGAAGACGTTCTCGTTGATTACAGTGAGCGCCGGCGCGTACGATTACTTCGCCGAGATTTACCACCGCGGAGGCATAATGGTGTCGCAGAGGAGTGAAACGAACACGATAAGCGCGCCCTTCGACTTCGAGGTGATGCCCGTCTTCACCTCGTCGGAACGGCTGAAGATACGCGTTTCGAACACGTCAGTGCTCCTCAACTTGACCCTCGCCGTCCTGGTGATGCAGTTCGTCCGTCTCGACGCGACGACGGAGGTGACGTGATGGCCGAGAGGCTGAAGAAGACGTCGTTCCCGAACGTCGTGATGAGCCCTAAGTCCGCGGAGTTCACCGCCGAGACATATCACGAGACGGAGTATGTCGCAGCGTCCAAATACGACAAGTTCCTTGAAGAAGGACGGATTTTCGAGTACAGAAAGAAGAGTTATTTTCTGAAGCGCCCGCTCCTCCTAAACGCGATAGCCTGCTTCGAGAGAAACGGATTAGGGACGATAGGCGTCCTGATTGCGGCGGGCGCGTCAAGCACGATTGACATGAATTTCGTTTACTACGAGGTCGACGCCGGGGTCCCGAAAAAGGAAGTCGTCGTCGTGAAGGCGATAGACGTCCTCGTGAACGCCGCGTTCGCGGGTTCGATGACGATTGTCGTCCGCACCGACGAGACCTTGGTAGACATGACGATAAACGCGCCGCTCACGACGACGGTAGAAGTCCCGAAGTTCATGTTCAAGCGCGCCGTCCCCTTCAAGGGCGTCTTCACGAATAACACCGCGGGCAACATCACCGTCGCGAAGTTCGCCATATTGGGTTATCTCGCCGCGGAGGTGAAGTAAACGGCGTTCGTCGGCGACGGGAGGAGTGCGAGTAGACTCTGCGACGTCGCGAGGCGGGAGGCGGCGCCCTCGACGCGGAACACGGTAGGAGTCACGGACGCCGCGAACTGCCTCGTAAAACTGTATTTGGATAAGAGCCTCGCCGCGATGACTGCGTGCGGCCCCGCGACGGCCATGTATACCGGGAAGAAATACGACGAGGAAGTGAAAGGGATATTCGAGGCGGAGATACGGAACGGCCGCGCCCGACCCCTA
The DNA here is from genome assembly GCA_023227925.1 of Candidatus Omnitrophota bacterium. Classification (GTDB taxonomy): domain Bacteria; phylum Omnitrophota; class Gorgyraeia; order Gygaellales; family Profunditerraquicolaceae; genus JALOCE01. Next base: position 13,699 of record JALOCE010000021.1, on the reverse strand, counting down.
TATGTCGCCGAATTCGGAAACGGGGAAATCCTCGACACGAAGATGAAGTTCGGGGTCGGCGCGAAGCCCGACTTCGTCAAGTTTGTTAAAGGAACCGAGGACGTCGACACGGTTTACGATTTCAGCACTTCTGAGAAGTGGGGAAGAGAGGAGACGTATAACATCACGCAGTTGCACTTCGCTTACACCTATGCCAGGCTTAATTGGGGTTCGTTCGACAAGAGCCTCGGGGAAGACCTCGTGATGACGCGCCGCCATTACGAGGCGGGGAAGGACGTTTACGATATAGTGAGAGACCGCCTCGTCCCCCTCGGCGTTCAGACGATGTTGGGAATCGCCCGCGGCGCCGCCGCCGTCGACATACTCGGACCGGCGGCGAACGACGTCTTCGTCTTCCAATCTCCGGGCGGCGCGGGCATGCCGCCCGCGTTGTCGTCGATGGCGACGACGTCGCAGGCGATAAACAGCGCTAAGATAACCGATTACGAGAGTTGGGCGGCGCTGCTTTACGCGAGGAGCGAAAGCGGCGCCTTCGCGCCGTTTTGGTTTGAAAAGTTGCTGCAGGTGTTGGCTTACTGCGACGCGACGGACGCGAGATGGCTCGAATACATGAGAAAGTTCGGGGACGACGCGACGGCGTCGTTTCACATAAACGCGATAAGGTTCCTCGACGACCGAGAACGTCTTCTGACCAATCACCTCTACCCGCGGATCGTCGTCGCCAACAAGATAGTGAAGGCCGTCGCGCCCGTGTTCGGCTATTCGCCCGACATCGTTAGGACGCTGATCCACTTTGAGATATCGACGACCGGCATGCTGAACGGGACTAAATGCGCGAGGTGTCCCTACTACACCGCGAACGCGTGCCCGGGCCTGCCTCCCCCGACCTACATCGGTGACGAGAAGTCCGACATCGACGAGGCCGTCATCCGGTCTCAGATCCCGACGCATCAAATCGTCGCGATGTATGAGGTGATGCCCGCGACGGTGGGGTTCTCCAATTGGGCGACGCACTATGTCGGTTGGTTTCTCTCAAACTGCCCGCGACGGCAGATCGGGTCAGACCTCGCGACGGAGAAGCGGCTCTCGTCCGCGGCGGCCGTGCGTCGGTTAGTCGAGTGCAGGATATTCCGTAACGGGATGTCGTTCGTCGACCTTTGGAACTCGGATCGGCGCGACCTCATGCGTTACACGCTCGCACGCATGCTCGCCGCGCCGCTCGTCGACGAGACGTTCTCGGGCGTCGCGAACGCCGTCGGCGGCCGCCGGCGCGACGCGGTGAAACTGAATATCGGCAACCTCGCTGACGGGAGGGCGATATCGGGTTTTTCGCCGCGGAGCACCGCCGCCCTCTCCGCAATCGCGTATGACCCGACCTCGCCCTCGTATTGTAGCGGGTACGTCGACAGAGTAGTTACATACGAACTCGGCCGCCGTGACCTGCCGAATTGGACGCTGATGGAGGACACGCTATGAACAGACCTAAACTGCTTATAATCGCGCCTTATTCGTTCGACTCGCAGACTGCTTACGCAGTCCGCGTCGGGAAAAAGGTGTATCGCGAACTCAAGGAGCGGGACGATTTCGAGAAAGTCGTGCTCCTCCACGGCGTCGTCACGAAGGCGTCGTTCAACATATACGTCGAGAGGCTCGACCCCGACGTCGTGATTTATATGGGTCACGCGTCGGCGAACGGGCTCCGAGGTTCGTTTATCTCGATGCTCGACAAGAGCAACGTCGACGTCCTCTTCGGGAGGACGTTTATCTGCTTCTCGTGTGAGACGGCGGCGTTCCTCGAGCAATTTAAAGACGACGTCGAGATGTGCGTCGTCGCGAACGGCGACGAGATGTGGCCGGAAGACGACGAAGACAAACTCGCCGGCGTCCTCGCCGCCGTCGCCCTCCGTTACGCGAAGGGCGATTCGGCCGCCTCGAACGCGGGATTTCTTAAGATGCACCTGAAATACGAGAACTCGGGCGTTTGGGCCTACGGAGTAGTCAACAGGACCGTAATCGACGACGTCAAGTCCCGACCCCGTTCAAACTTCGGAAACGCCGTCGCGAGTTCGTTTTTCCTCCCCCTCGTCGTCGCCGCCGCCGCGCCGATCGTCGAAGAGGTCGGGAAGATGGCCTACAAGAAGGGGAAGGAATATTACGACGAAAAGAAGGCGGAAAAGGGGGGAAAGTGATGCCGGCGGCGATTTGGCACAAGATCATCACGAAGTTTGCGGGAGTGAAGCACAAGGGCGATATGGACGTCCTCCTTGACGCCCTCGCTCAAAAATATGCGGGAAAGCACCGCGAGAAAGACCACAAGGCCCGCGGCGTCATAGGTTACGCGATAGGTTGCTCGAACTCGCTTGCGGAGTTCGGGGAAAACGTTATTTCGGGCGTCACGCACGTTATCATCGATAGCGGCGAAGAACTGCTGAAGAAAGGGCTCAAAGCGGGTGTGAAATCACGTCAGAAGAAGAAAAAGTGACCGAAACGGAAAAGGAAGGCTTCGACGCCGACGAGGAGGTAGACATGGAGCGGCTTGCCGACGACATCGGCGAGTTTTATCACAGCGACGCGTGCGACGAATGTAAGAAAGTCCGCGTTCACGACATCCTCTCGATGTATTGTGACTCCGTGCCCGACGGCGAAAAGAAAAAGTCGGCGTGCGACGCTCTCGACGCCGACTTCGACAAGTCGACGTCGACTGACTTCGAGAAAAGGCTCGAGGCGCTTCCCGAAGAAGGGGAGGCCGCCGACGAGATTAAACTGTTGAAGGACGCGATACTGAAAAAGCGCGGAGGTGATACGTAAATGATTGAAACGATGGATTTGACGACGTTGATCGTCGTCGCGCTGGTAGTGTTCGCCATCGCTATACTTCTCGTGATTCTGATGAACTTCCTGAAGTTTCTGACGAAGTCGGGGAATTCAGACATGACTTCGGTGACGAAGATGGTCGACATCTTTTCGGTGCTCCTATCGGTGCTAACCCGCGAAAAGGCGGAGAAGGAAAAGGAGAAGAAGTAAATGGACGTCCCCGCCGCGCTTGGTGCCCTCTCCGCCGCCGTCGCGGCGTTTTTCTACATCGCTAAGATGCTGCTGACGCTGAGGCGCGAAGTCCCGGCGTTGAAGGCGCAAGTAAAGGATTTGAAATCCGATTATACTCGCGTAGTCACCCAAAGCCTCCGTGACCTCGAACTTCGGAAGGAGATGACGAGGCGCATAAACGAACTCGCCGACATCTTACACGTCGGCGAGAAAAAACTCGAGCCGCCCGTCGCCGACGCGGTCACGGAAATCGACCTCCTGAAACGGCTCTTCGAGGCCCTCTCGGGGTGACTTTTTTCCCTGCGTGAGTGCACTTGAGCACGAGGTGTAACTCATGCCGACGAAACCGGTACCGAAAAAACCCGAGGCGCCCTCGCCCGCGCCCGTGCGTAAGGTCGAAGCGCGGCCAGAACTGCCGCAAATACAATCAATATTTCTGAAGTCGGAGGACCCGGAAGTCGAAAAAAGGTTCCTCGAAGCGGGGATCATAACGTTCTCGACGAGCGCCGCCCGCGCCGTCGTCGACGGCACTGAAGCCCTCGCGGGCCCCGTCGCCGTCGCGCTCATGAACGCCGCTGACGCGTTCGCGTTTTTCGACGACGAACTCGACATCGACACGTTCAAAATCGGCGCCGCGTTCGTCGCGAGGAAGAAGTCGGTCATCATACTGACGCGCGACCCCGACGCCGACCTCGGAAACGGGAGGAAGGCGAGCGAGAGCCTCGTGAAAGGCAATGAGGCCGTGCCAGGGGTCTACCTCCTCGCGAGGTTGGGGTGATAACTTTGCCTTCCGCCGTCTTCTTCTATGAAAGCCGCCGTGACGTCGCCCGCGTCGTCGCCCGCGCTGAACTCGCTGCTCATGAACCTCTACAACGCTCTCGCTTTCGCGCATCAGTTCATCCTGCTCGACGCTTCGAGCGAGGACGCGAGCGAGACTGTCAGAAACGCCTTCGGACGCACCCACGAGGGGAAGGCGGAGCGCTGGATGACCGACCTCTTTAACGTCATCGGGAAGCGCTACTATTGCGTCGTTACGAAGTTGAGGTGAATTCAGATGACGACTGTGACACAGACTGTAGACGAGATAATCGCCTTGAAGAAGGCGATTCTCGACAAAAAAGTCGAGATAAAAGACCTGAAGAGCGAACTCAGCGATTTGGAGAGCAGTCTCGAGGGCGCCCTCTACAAACTCGCAGTGCAACGCGAAAACCATACCCTCGACACCTACTTCGTCGAGAAGCCGAAGAAGGAGAAGAAAAAGAAGACCGAAAAAAAGGAGGAGGAAGACGACACCGGGTTCCCTATGCTCGAGGTCTAAAACGAGGGCCGGTCGAATTTGGCGTGGATGAACTGCCCTAACTGCAGTTCGATCGGCCCCGGCGCCCCTTTCACGGGATTAACGCCCACGGTCGGCCCTCTCCCTTTTCAGTCTTTTTACCTCCGCGAGCGCGGCGAACGTGTCGAGCCCGCGCGTGAGCACGCGGGCACGGACGAACACGACGTTCGTCCGCCCGCACCAATTTTCGGCCGCCGCGAGGGGGTCCCGTTCGTCGCGGGCGACGAGGAAGTGGACCAATTCTTTGCGGGGCCAATCCGACTTCGACGTGCTCATGTAAGCGATTCGGATGATTTGGCGAGGTCGGGAGGGTCTGACGTCGGTCACTCTATCACCCTCGCCCGAAACTCGCTCGGCAGCCCGTTGAACGTCCGCTTCTCTATGAGCCGCCCTCGCTCTAACTGTCGCAGGGCCGACGTCATCGCGTGACCCTGCACGACGAAGACGGCGGAATCCTTGATTTGCGTCGTCGTCATCCACGCGTTTGACGCCCTCAGCACGCGCAGCACCTCCGACGCGTCTTCTGAGAGGTGAGAACACGCGAGCGTCACTTTACCGCCTCCTGGAGTGAGGGAGGTTTACTGCATTCGTCACATCTGTCTTTCCACTCATATATCCGACGTTTACACGTCGGACACCGGTGCAGGACGACTTTCGCGCCGCATCCCCGACATTCTTCTTCGTATTCGCCGTCGGCGGCCCGGTCCGCGCATCCGGTCTCCACCTTGAAGGAACAAAAAGGACACGTCCACGCTAATTGAAAGAGCCAACTGCGTGAAGGATCCCCGAAGTCGACTTTCTTCAAGTCGACGAGGCGCTCCTCGTATTTGTCCCACCCCTTCGAGATGGTGAGGCGGCCGACGGTCGTCCCGATCGGGACGTCAAGGTTCAGTTTCATGCGTTCCCCTCCCCCCTCGAACACCACTCGCACTCGCAGTCGTCCGCCGCCGCGCCGTCCGAGTGCGCGACGTCGTCGAACTCGGTGCTTGGGCGCGGCATGCCCTCGAATTCGTCGAGGAGGTCTTCGCACGCGCTACATTCGTCACACATGTGACACCACGCGTGGTTGTGTTCGCGTCCTTTCTTCGCGTCGTCGGCGACGTCTTCGAGGCGATTCTCACAAGTACGACATGCGAGTGTGTCAGCGAAGGCGCACTTGGTCTCGGAGCCGCAGTACTTGCAACTCTCGGTCACGTCTTTACCTCCCAATCGACGTCGAATAGTTGAAGGTATGGAATTGACAGAACTTTCCGCCATTCCAAGCGCTCCTCCTTGCAGTAGGAGCGGAATTGGCTTTCAATCTCGGAGATTCTCTCGCCCTTGCAAGAGACTCTCCAAACCGGGACGACTGTCTCGATTACCGTCGTACCGGCGTCGATTTTGTGAGGCTCGTCGACGCACGTGACGTCGAAAAGCGCCTTTTCGGCGAACTCCGCGAAGTCCTTTGCACACACTAGGCTCAAAAAACTCACCTGGTCTTATAGAGTAGGACGCCGCGGCGGGCGGGCGTCCTCTCGTGAACGACGTCGACGACGCCGTCGCGGGCGAGGCGTTTGAGCCTCGCGCGTATTGTCTCATACCGCAACGCCGCGGCGAATATCTTGAGGGCGTCGACGGCGTCGCAGATTTCTCTGATGGTCTTCGGCGTCTCACTTATTATAGTGAGGATGGCCGACTCGACCGGATCTTGACTGCAGATCATGAGACTTAATAACGTTTACTCCCCTTTAACTTCCACGCCCGCGCCCTTCTTCGAGCCTTTCTTCCCCTCGCCTTTCTCTGCGCTATTTGCGGCGAGTCCGCGTGATATGGCGTCCTTCAGCGCGTTTCGGATCGTCCCGAGGTGGAGTTTCAGTTTGTCGTCGGTGGTGACGTCGAGGCCGGCAAATTTGGCGACGGCTTCCACCGCCTCGCGGCCGATTTCGGCCAAAACCATGATAGCCTTCATATGCTAAGTGTTCCTCCCGGCGATATAAAGGCTAAAGATCAACGTCAGGTTAGGAAGCGCGTGATGAAATAATGGGACATTCGCGTTTGGGCAACAACACGAGGTACAGGTGGATTGCGTCGAAGTTCACGTTGTGGACGACCGCCGCCGACGACGTCGAGATGAATTTGGGCGTCATGTTGACCGGTTCGGCAGGTGCGGGCACGAACTCGCCGATGATTACTCTGACCGACGGCGACGGCGTCCCGGCGCAGATATTCAGGGACGCGGTGCAGGCGTGCGTCGTCGTGACCGACGACTTTCTCGCGACGTCCCTCGGCGTCAGCACCGGCGACATCACGTGCCCGATCGGCACCGTCGACACGTATGACCTCGCCGTGTCAAATTCGGCCGCGTTCGACCCCGTCGACCTCCCCGGCGTGAACTCCGCCGACATAACGTTCACTTCCGCGAACGCAAAGGTCGCGAACATCGTGAGGGAGAACGTCGCCGACCGCCTCACGATTTCTGACGCGGAGCGTATCTTCCTCGACGCGCCCGACATCGTCCTAAACGGGACGATATATGAACTCACGACTTACGACGGCGGAATCAGACTCGACGACGGCGTCGGCGATTCGCCGAAATTGGAGTTTTACGACCAAACAAATCGATATTTGGAGATTTATCGCAACGACACCGACAACAGGTCGTGCATTTTTGACCCGTCCGGCGACATCTTCATCTGTCCGAACGCGGGCGCGGGGACTCTTTACGTAAATGGCAACATCGATTGTGACTGTCCGACCGCTCCAGGCAGCGGAACTAACATTCAGGCGAAGGACATCACTTTCCGCGAGAACCTCTACGCGAAAAAGACCGTCACAGACTCGGCGTTGTTCACGCTCACGTCGGCGAACACGAAGACGTCGACGGTTAAACGCACGAACGTCGCTGACCGACTCGAGATAGTCGACGCCGTCGGCGTATATATCAGTCCCGCGCTTTCCGTCAACGGGAACGTCACTGCAAATGCGTTTACACTTTCGGCGAGCACGACCGAATACGTCACGCCCGTCGCGAACCCGAGTTCGGGGTTCACCGCCGGCGCGGGAAACTGTTATTGGGTGAACGGAACGGGCCGCGTCTTCATCGCGTTCGATGGCAGCGGGGGCGGGCTCCCGTCGGCGACGTGCTACCTCTCGTTCACGCTCCCTCGAAATTACAAGACCGGCGGGACGATATACGTCACGTGGACCGCGTATAACTACACCGCCGGCGCGCAGGTGCACGTCATGAACGTCACACACGTCGCCCTCGAACGTCCCGGGACGAAAGGACGTTACGCCGCCGACTCCTACTATAAGGTCGTCGGGCAGTCGTCGACGATCAACACGAACGCGAGCGAGATAATTTCGGGCGACAGCGTCGAACTCGAGGCATACCTCGACGACCTCGTCGACCACGCCGGCAACCCGATGACGCCGCAGGCCGGCGACAAAGTCAGCGTGCGCTACAACGTCGTCGCCGGCTCGACGGCCGCGATACTTTATACCGACGTCCCGTCGGTGAAAATAGAGATTGACGAGGTGTGAGCGAATATGGTGAACTTTTACACCGAGGCGCCGACGTCGGACTACCCTTGGATTCTGACGACGAAGATAAAGAAAGCGCTCGCCCTCGCGAGGACGACGTCGGTTATCCTCGATTCGGGGATTTACAAGTACCTCGTTAAACTCGGGGACTATCCCGAAGAGCGGGTCCTCGCACAACTCGCCGCCGCCGAGATAGGGCTGCGCGACGGTTTGGACATTCACGTCGCCGGCTGCGACATGCCGCCCCTCGGCCCCGAGTTCGGGATGACGTCAAAAATCGACAACGTGAAGTATACGCTGGAAATGTGGGACCGGTTCCGCCCGTTCGCGAAGACCTCGATATTTACAGTCCAATTCAGCAGTTTCGACACGACTAAGTCTTTGTCAGAACTCGCGTTATATCCGACGTGGGACGTCCCGTGGGTGGGCGTCGGCGGACTGTGTCGCTTGAATTACAAAAAACAGACGGCACACGTGAGGGCTATGTGCGAGGCGACGCGGGCGAGGTATCCGCGGGCGCATATCCACGTTTGGGGTATGAGTATAGTGCACTTGACGTCCGTCGCCGGCGTCGTCGACTCGTTCGACTCGTCGAAGTGGACGCGGCCCGTCCACGGACGCGGGCTGCCGTCGGCGATGAACACGTCGATGAGGAAGGAGTATTTCGGTCAGTACCTCGACGTAATCGCGGATAAACTGAAGAGCGTCGAGCCTTCAGTCACCAAACCCGCGGGAACTCTCGAAAAGTGGATAAAATCCGACGTCCCGAAGCCCGCGAAAAAGAGACGCGGTGACAACCTGAAGATCTTGGAATTGAAAGCCGAGATTAAAGATTTGGAAGACACCATCAATTACATCACGTATGCCAGGAACGAGGGAAGCGAGTCCGAGGTCGAGACGGAACGTGAGCGGCGTAAAAGGAAGGTCGCCACCTTTCAGGAAGAGTTGGCGGCGGCGAAAGAAAAGTTACGCGCCTTGGTCACGTGAGTACCTGTGCGCCTTCCCCTTCCCTTCCCTCGTGCAGAGCCCTCTCGTGAACGCGAGCCGGCACAAGTGCGAGCAGTATATCGCCCGAAACGCGGCATCGGGGAACGCCCTTTTCCATATCTTTCCCGGCTTTTCTGGGACGTCGGTCATCGCGGCCGCGAAGCGGGCGACGTCGGCTTCGAGGACGTCTGCTGGGGTGCGGGCGTGTCGCGTCATTTCTTTTCCTCCCTCTTTTCGAGCGTCTTCTTGACGTGCCAAGCGGCGTCGCGGGACGTCTTGAGCGTCGCCGGCACCATGACGACGGGTATGCCGAGGCGGCGGGCCTCGTCGACCTCGGCCTTCACGCCGACGGAGGCGCGGTACTCGTCTTCCCAATACACGAGGGCCTCGCTGACGCGGAGCCATTCCATGTCCGTCTCGTAATACAACTTCGGCGAGAGCGGCTCTCGCTTCCCCTTGACCGTCGTTATGTCTGCGGGATGACTGTTCACGATAGGGCTGAACGCGGCGAACCCGAGTTCGTAAAACGCCCGTAAACGCACGACGGCCTGCATGTAGGCGCCGTCGACGCCCGAGGGGTGCGTAGAGTACCTCTGAGTAACGTAAAGCCTCATTTCAGTCGTCCCCCCAACTTGCGAAGATGTAGTCATAGTTGACGCTGAACGAAAACGTGGGCTTCTCCTCGTCGTCGTAATGCTCCTGCGTCGTGAAATGGTACTGGCCGTCGCCGTCGCAGTAATCGAAGGTTTTGACGGCCATCGTGACGCCGTCCTTCACGACGCGGATGTCCCACGTGTCGCGGACCCGCTTCGCGCTGAGGTTGACTTTGTACTTCGTTTTTACACTCCCGAACTTCACCGCGCTGAAAGAGCCCTCTATACTCTTCCCGACTCGCTTTATCGTGAAATCTTTCGAGTGTTTGACGAGTTCCTCGAAGAATTTGTTGACGGGGTCGTCGTAATCGTATTCATCGTCGTAATCGTCACTCACGCGTATCACTCCCAAAATTTCAACATCGCCTCGAATTCGGCGGCGAGGCGATAACATTCCGTCGCCGCCTCGAAGATGACGCGTTTGCAGGGCATCGGCGGCTCTCCTATCGCCTCGCCCAACCTGGACAGCGCCTTCGCCGCCGCGTCGACGTGAGTTTTACGCGATTCGCTGACGATGTCGGCAATCTCTCGTTTTCCGTCGCTCAAGACCTCAATCTCGCGATAGAGGTCTGTCAGTTCGATGCGCTTAGCCTCGGCTTCCTTCTCGAGGCGCCTCCGCTTCTCGGCAACCATGAGTCATGTCGCCCGCGACGCAGGTTTAAGCCCGCCGCAATTGATATAAACGCACATAAACACTTCTAAATCGAGGTGTCATGGTGCAACTCACGATAGAATTGGACGAACGCGTCCTCTCAAAAATCCCGAGGGCGGACTATCTCGCCATATTCGCCAAGAAGACCGTCGAAGACATCCTGCTGAATCACCGCTGCGACGGTTTCGTCAAGGACACGGACGTTCACGACTGCCTACTGTCGTGTCCCGAAAAGCACTCCGGAAACGGTTACGGACGTCCGCCGCGGAAGGAGCCCGTGCCGAGCGTGTTTGACACGCCCGACAATTACGGGATGAAAAAGAAGCCCACTCCCGCGCCCGCGGCGAAGCCCTGCAAGCACGCTTTTCAGAAGCCGTTCCTCTACCAGGTGTATAGGCGCACTTGCGCAAAGTGCGGGCACACGGAGGACGTCGACGAATGACTACCTTTTACAATTTCGGCAGACTATACAGAGGCAGGATGCACGACGTCGAGGGGAAGGCCTGCGAGGGCGACGCTTTCTTATTTGCCCTCGGCCCCATATTCCCCTCACGTTACGACCTCAGCGTGCGCGAAGGCGACAAGTGCGTCATGTGCAGCGCCCGCCTCGCGCCGACTGACACGTCGTGCTGGTCTTGCAAACTGAGAGCCGTCGGCTCGTTTTTTACGAAGGTGAACCTCGGGTGGGCCTCGAACACCGTCGCCTATGGCAAGGACGCCGTCTGCGTCGCCGGGTTGGACATGGACGAGTCGACGTGGGAACTCACGGGTTACGAGTATTTCGGCGCCGCGGCGAAGTTCCTAAAGCGTTACAACGTCGACTTCTTCGGAAAACGCTTTTTCGCGTTCCCCGACCGCGAGACCGTCGGGGACTTTCTTTGGCACGAGTGTATCGTCATAAACTACGACCCCGAGAAGCCCGGCCCGAAATACACGAACGCCGTCGTCACCGAGTCGAACTTAATCGACGTCCTCTGCGAGCCCGCGAAGTTCACGACGTTGAAGCCGTCGGCCGTCCTCGACGAGTCGGACGTCGTCGCGGGCGTCGAGACGCGGAAGACTGTGATTTTGCCGCCGCCGGCCGTGATAAAACCCGAAAAACCGACGGTGTTGCCGCTTCCGCCGCCTCCCGTGACGCCCGCGACGCCGAAACCGAGGCTCAAAAAAGAGAAGGAGAAGCCGAGTAAGAAGTTGACGGACTTCTTCTAATTTTCATCCTTTAGCGACGACGTCCATCTTTTCGATGAGGGCGTCGATTTTCAACCTGAATTCGGCGAGTTTACGCTTCAGGTCGACGGCGGCGAGCCTCACGTCGACGGCGGGGACGTCTTCGGGACGACGGCCGTGCCTCAGCATGAAGACGACGGAGTGGACGTCGTTGAACGCCTTTTGCGCCGCCTCGCGTAAGTCCTCCTCGATTTCGAGGTCGGCGACGTCCACCTCACGGCCGGTCACGTGCCCACCGCCTTGATGAGGAGGAGCGCTATCCACACCCCGACGCTCACGCCTAACATGAACGCCTCGATTCGACGCCTCGTGTCGGCGGTCACGACGTCCCCTCCTTTTTCACGTCGAAGCCCTTCAAGGCGTCGCGGATGGCGACGGACATCTCGCCCGTCTTCGTCGTGATTGCGTCGAGCACGGACGTCAATTTCTTGAACGCCTTGTAGCACTCGATGATACAGTGTCTACAGACGACGACCATCTCCTCCTCTTCCTCGATTTCGAGCATAATCGCGGGCGAGCCGTCCCTGCCCTCGAACTCGATTTCTTTCCCGCACGCGTCGCACACCCACTCGTCGTCGCTCACGTGCTCCCCCCCTCTTTCGCCGCCTTCGCCTTCTCTCTCTCCGCCATCGATTTCTCGAGCGCCCTCTCGAGTCGGTCTTCATCCTCCACCTCCGCGTCGGTTTTCGTCTTCGTTTTGGCGCGGACGATGAGGCGGACGACGTTGGGGCCCATCGCGTCGATAATCCTCGCGGCGAGGGCCTCATGGTCGACGAAGGTCTTGAACGTCTTCCCGTCCGCCTCGATTTCTTCGAGTAGACGGGAGAATGTGTCGACGGCGAGCATGTGGTCCCAACTTATTTCTTTTTCAGACTTTTCTTTCACGTGCCCACCTTCTCCTCGAGTTCCTTCACCCTCGCCTGGAGGTCGCGCATGTAGAACGGACATGAATCGTCCATCACCTTCGCCAGTTTCACTTGGACGTCGTAATGGGCTTCGAAGACGGGCTTTTTCTTCCATTTGCGCTCGCGTTCTTTGCGCTCGCGTTCCTCGTACCAACTGTACTCGTCAAAGCCGTTCATATCGCCGCCTCCTTCTTTTTCTTCTGCATGAACCCGCCCGACGTCAACCAAAGGAGCGGCAGGTGGAGTTCGGGTTCGGCCCGCTGCAGCGTCGTCCCGCAGTCCCGGCACGTCGAGCCCATTTTAGTCCCGACGTCGGCGTAAACGGCGTGACAGGTATTGCAGAATACGTTGACGCTCCTCTCCGAAAGTCCGAGGTAGTCCGCGATTTTGCCCTTCATCGGTTCCTCTACGAGGTGGAGTGAGCCCTTGACGACGGCATGCAGTTTACGACAGAGGGTCGCGTCGACGACGGAACCCGGCGTCATGAACCTGGTGACGAGCATCCCGACGAAGGTCTCCGCCGCGTCGACCTCCGCCTTCGAGTATAACTTCCGGTTCCGCTTCGCCATGAACTTGGTCATCTTTTTGTCTTTCATACTTCGTCGAGCCTCCTCTTTTTCACCTCGTCGACGTCGAAGCGATGTCTGACGCCGCCCACGACGGCCCACCACGTCCCGTCGACGTATTCGATCGGGCGGTGTAAACGAAGCAACGCTATACACGCGTGACAGTAGGCGCGGGAACGGCGCATCCCGTCGACGTAGTCGTCGTATTCGACGTGTCCGTCGGCGAGCGGCGCGAGGCAGAGCCTGCACCTCGCGATTTCGCGCTCGGGCGCGGGAGTCAAGTCGACGACGCGTTCGGTGTCCGTCATTCAGTCGTCCCCCTTCTTCTTCGGCGGCGTCAGCGCGCCCTTCAGGAGTTCTATGACCTGCGTGACGCCCTCGGCGAGCCGCGTCATCGCGGCGTCCTTCGCGTCGCCCTCGCTGATGGCGACGTATCCCGCGAGAAACGCGTCAAACTCGACGCGGAACTTCCGCAGTTGCGTGACGACGTCGACGCAGACCGACCTAACCTCGGCTGCGTCGGCGGAAAAACGGCTTTCGGTGCGCGACACGGCCGTCTTCAGCGCCGCCTGTGCCGCCCTCGTCAATCCCTCAAAGTGCCGGTCCGCGCCCAACACTCTGTCGCGGGCGTCGTCCTCGGGGGTCCGGCGGTAACGGTCGTGTTCGTCATATGACATAGTCCCACTCCCCCTTGTATTCGACGACGTCCTCGAAGACCTCGCGCAGTAGGTGCAGGCCGTCGATTTTGACGCCGTCCTTCGCCTTCACGACGTTTTCGATCTTCTGCGCGAGGCGGACCGTCCCCT
>JALOCE010000136.1 GCA_023227925.1 Candidatus Omnitrophota bacterium | reverse complement strand
GTTTGCTATGTTCTCACGCTATATCCATCGGCGCCGGCGCGCGCGGAAGATTTCGCGATGCGGACGCACTTCATCGCGTGCGCGGACGAGCGCGATCTGCTAATCACGCGCGCGCGCGTATCGCAGAGGATGATGCCCGATATTCGGATAGCATTTAACGGCGCGTGCTTCGATTGGAAGCTATTCAACGACAAGGTCGCGCGCTACGATGCGCAACGCGACGTTCTTCGATGCATGGATTTGCGCTGGTGCGCGAGCGCAATGGACGACGCGCGAGAATTGGAGCGCGCGCGAAAAGCATACGGCGAGCGTGCGTTTATGGACGTAAGAGTCAAGATCAGCGCGGATACCGATCGCGTGTGCGATTGCGTCGCGGTGATGGCGGGGACGCTTGATCTCGATATTGTGCCGTCGATGATGCGGATTTATCGGCGCGAGGAGGTGCGTTTCGCGCAGTCCCTGAATAAATACCTGGAAAAGGCGCACCTGCCGCCGAAGAACGATATCCATTTCAAGGCGATGCTGCAGATGTTTCGGCGCGCGCGCGCGCTCGGCGGCGCGGGAGTCGCGCGAGAATGTCATTGCGGCGCGATGGATGGGTGCGCGTTTTGCGCCAGCGCGCGGCGCGTTCGCGAGATTGATTTTGCGGTCGCGAATCCGAGCGCGCCGATGGGTGAATGGCAATATCGCGATGGTCATGATGGAGGCGCGGTCGTATTGCGCGACGCTCGCCTCGAGAAATGTTGCGCGTGCGGCGCGCGCCCAATAAATGAGGCGGATATCGCGCGCGTGAATACTTATTGCGCGATTGATAGCGTGCGGCCGCTGCAATTGATGCGGAAACTGGGCGTTTTCGGCGACAAGCGCGAGCTCGCGGTCGCGACGTACACATCGCTATTTGACGCGTTTTATCGCGCCGATGGCGGGCGCGTCGTGAATTTCGTCGGCTCTCTCGCGCGCAAATTCGAGATCGCGGTCACGGCACGATCACCGCGGCGCCCGCGCGCGCATTTCCAGGGCGGACATGTGTTCGAGCCGATGCTGGGAATACACGATCGCCCGGTCACCGCGCTGGATTTTTCATCGCTTTATCCGTCGCTCATATTGGCGTACAATCTGAGCCCGGACATGATTATCGAGAGCGAGGAATCGGCGCGAATTCTGCGCGAGCGCGGATACACGCTGCATGAGATCGCGCCGTTTGATTACGAAATAGGCGATAAAAAGGGCGCGCAGGACAACGCGCGCATGGTTGGGCGAGGATGGTCCGTGCGCCATGGCGGAATAATGGAGCCGCGCGGCACGACGCACACAGTGACTTACGACGCGGATGATCGCGCGATCGAGGGTCGCCCCGCGCTCCCGCGCGAGCATTTGGGTCTATTCGGTTACGCGCTGCGCACGCTGCTTAATTCGCGCGCGTCGGTGCGCGCAGGGCAAAAAGTGATCGAGGAACAGATTCGCGCGATTATTGCGCGCGATATTGTTGCGCGCGCCGGCGGCGATACGCCTCGAATCGAGCTTGATATGGCGGGGCTCGATGATCAAGCGCGAGGACTGATTGCGCGCGCGAATGGCGGCGACGGCGCGCGCGCGATTGATGAGGCACGCGCGGGCGAGATCATGCGCGCGATCGCGGACCTAGATCTGCGCTGGAAATGCCTGAATTCGAAGCAGCTCGCGCTGAAGGTCCTGTCTAATACGTTTTATGGGCAGATGGGGAGCGTAATGTCGCCTTGCTACACCCTGATTGGCGCGGCGGGCGTAACGGCCGCGGGACGATATAATATTCAGCGCGTCGCCGCATTCATTCGCGAGCTCGGATATACGATCGTTTACGGCGATACGGATAGCGTCTACACGCGCGCGCCCGAGAGAATCTATGAAAGCGCGGATGATGCGTGGCGCGAGGCGCAAGCGTGCGCGGGCGCGGACGCGAATGCGCGAGCGCGCGCGCTCGAAGAATATTGGGGCGCGCAGATTATTGCGGCGCGCGCTGATATGGACGCGCTGCGAGTGCGCGTGTCGGCGTATTTGCGCGCGGATAACGGGACGCGCTTCCTGAATATGGCGTACGAAGAGGTGAGCATGCCGACCGCGTTCTTCGGAAAAAAGAAATACGTCATGCGTCCGCACGTGAAAGGCGTGACATTCGGCGCGCGCGCTGATGCTCGCGGGCTCGAAACCGTCAAACAGGGGCGCGCGGGCATCATTCGCACGATGGGCAACGCGATTATCGAAGATATCCTCGCAATTCGCGAAGGAAAGAGCGTGACAGCGATCGTGGAGCAGCGAGTCGCGGAATATTACGACGCACACGGGCGCGATATGGCGCAATATGTGCAGTATAAGCGGTATAAACCCGCGAAAAATAACGTCGCGGTCCATCGTTTCGTCGAGCGCATGCGCGATAGATACGCGCGGTTGCTCAGCTGCGAAGGCGGTGGGCTCGCGATTGCCGCTTCATTCGCGCCGCCAGAACCCGGCGATAAATTCCCGTTCGTCATCGTTACGCGCGAGGTTGATGTATCACTCGGCGGCCATTGCGTCGCGCCGTCGATCGGCGATAAAATGGAATATCCGCACGCGATTGAGGCGTCGGCGAGCGCGGATATGAGCGACGCGGTGCGCGCGGTGCTTCCGCGGCTCGTGATAGACCGCGCGTATTACATGGAGGGAGCGCTGATGTCATTATTCGCGCGATTCGTGAGTTGCGACGCGCGATTCGCGCCCGAGACTGATCCGGACGCGCCGGTTTTCGATTTAGCGAGCGCGTATGATGATTACGATAATTATCGGCGGCGGCGCGCGGAGGGATATCTGCGCGAGGTTTGCGCGCGGTACTCGGGCGATGATGGAACCAGCGGCGCTCGTGTTCGGGCGCGCGCGGCGGCACAGCGCGGCGTGGTTGGCGCGTTTCGCGATGTTTTGCGCTCATCAGCGCGCGAGGTTGGCGTGTTTATCGATGCGCGTGTAGCGAGACTATTGGTCGATGATCGCATGCGCGCGATTTGCGGCGGCGAGCCCGGCGCGAGCGTTTCCGAGGGCGCGATCGATGAATTGGTCGATGTAATTTGCGAGATCGCGTGCGCGCGGTCGCCCGCGGAAAGGCTGTCGGAGAGCGAGATGTTCGCGGCGCACGCTTCGAATTTGATGCGCGTGTACGCGCCGGGAGAATTGGCCGCGCGATACGAGCGCGCGCGGTTCGATGGTCTGATGCGCGAATTGGATCGCGCGTGCGCGGGTGTGCGCGCGGATATAAAATGCTCATTCGCGCGGCGCGTGATCACGCTGTTTCGGCATAATAAGATAGATGGCGCGCTGTCGGCGATTGCGAGCGCGGTCGGAAGCGCAGGCGGCCATGGTAAGGCGCAAATGATGCCCGCGGTGTCGCGCGCGCTTGCGTACGATGAGAAAGTATTCGAGCAGCTGGGTAGTTTGGGGAAGAAAATGGCGGAATACTCCGTCGCGGAGTCGAATAGGAGGCGCGAATCCGCGATGCGCGAAGCGTTCGCGACCGATGGATGTGCGTGATGCAGCGCGCATGCTCGATTTTTTTGCGGAATAGTTTGCCGCGCGAAATATAAATCCGCGAGATGGAAAGCTGGGTTCTTCTTATCATCGTTATTGTGGTCGTATACCTATTCGCGACCAATAGCGAACGCATTGGCAGCGCGCTTGGGATAGGGGGTGCGCACGACGACGCGCGCGTTGCGGGCGAGGACGCGGGGGAAGGCGAAACTGCGCACGCGAGTGGCAGCGATGTCACGCACGCGAATAACGACGCCGCCGAGGAGCGAAAAGAGGCGCTCGAGCGGCGCCTGATTGGCGAGGGTATTGTTGCGACGAATTGCGAACCATGTATGGGGCGCGATCTTTCATTCGCGCAACACGATTACGGCGCGCCGGGGCTAGCGTTTTCCGATTGGGCGGCGAAGCAGACGCTTGATTCGCGCATATTCGCGTCGAATAAGCAGTTCGTCGAGGATCGGCTCGGGAACCCGCAGACGTGGACCGGCGCGACGTTCTCGCCAGATCGACATGATACGTATGACGCGGTGCCGTGGCGCGGATTATCGCGCCCGACGCGCGTTGCGGTGCATTCGCCCGATCAAATACCAGATCTCGATATGACGCGCAATCCATCCACGAAGAAATTCACATGGGATAGCTCAGAGGCGGATAGATAAAGCGCGAGCGCGCGGAGCGTGCGCGA
>JALOCE010000033.1 GCA_023227925.1 Candidatus Omnitrophota bacterium | reverse complement strand
GCGCGATTATTTTTTCGCACGCCCGCGCGAGCGATGGCGCGCGCTGCCTTTATGCGCAGGCGTGTGTGTGTTGCCGCTCCCGCGCGTGCTTCTGCTCTTGCGCGATCCGCGGCTCTTGCGTGAACCGCCGCTCTTACGCGAGCCGCGCGATTTACTGCGGCTGCTTCCGCCCTTGCGCGAGCGAGATCCGCGCGAGCGATGACGCGCGCCACCGCTGGTCTCTGGGGAATCAATGAGGTCAATATCATCGGCGCTGCCCCCGGTTGCATATGGGCACGCGGATCCACTTTTACCGAGCCTGACGCTTCCATTCGCGACTGCGGCGCGCCAATCATCATTCGATTTTATTGTGCTCACATTATGCCCTTTGGCACACACGCCGCGCACGCGCGTTGAGACGCCCTCAGTATACGACGCGATCTCGATGGGAACCGCGCCTTTGCACCCGACGCAATAGCCTTTAATCTTGCCGCTCGCCGGCTTACCGGGCGCGGATGGTTTTTTTGCTTTCGCCGAGCCCGACATTATATTGAGCGCGCGAAAAAATACCACCCACGCAAACCACGCGGCGCGCTATTGCTGACACATCATCCGCTCGTACGCGAACGCAAGATGCGGTGGTACGCACGGTGGTCGCGCGGGCAAAGGCGATACTTCGCGCGCACGCGCGATAATGTCCGCGCGCATCTTTTCGAATCGTGACCGCGCGTCGCGAGATAACCGAAGCGGATCAACGAGCGCGGACCAATTATCGGGCGCGAGTGGGTCTGAGCCGCGCGCGATCATTGCCAGCAGCGCGGCGCCGAATTCGGTATTATGCGCGACAACATCGAGAATGGACCGCGCGATCCAGAAGTGCCATGCGTCAAAATCACGCGATGCGGGGGCTCTTCCGGCGAGTGCAAGCGCATAAAGTGTTCCTGTTTCGTGCGCATGGAGCGCTGCAATATGTTGCGGCTCGAGAGCTAGGGACGCGCATCTGCGCTTGGCGGCGAGGTTAATCATTACGCCGTAGAATTGGTGAAACGCCCGCGCTGCCTGTGTTGTGAGGTCGCCGGTGGTAATGACAATACTCTGCGGCGCGCACAGAGGTTGCGATCGCGCGCCAGTAACCTCGACCGCGCGATCATGACCAAGCGATGCATACGCGAGCGCTGATGCAATGGAACACTGGTGCATGATGAAGCGCGCGTCGTCGCGCGCGATTGATGTAGGTGGCGCGGCGCGAGTGTAGAATAGCATCGCCGCGTTGAGGTGTGCTTGCGCGGCTCGCTTTTCGATATGCATATCGCTCGCATAATACGATTCGCGCGCGGTGGCACCCTCGCGCGTTACATATGCGACATAGTGGCCTCCCTGTTGCGCGATTTGCGCTGTGAGGTGATACGTCGCGATGGTCGGTGGATCAATGCTGGCGATGATTGTCATTTCGCGCGGGACGCATATCGACGGCTCCGACTCCTGGTCGGTGCGGATGCGCCGATACGCGCTGGTTCCGGACGCGCTTGCGAACATGCCGCGCGCTTCGACATCGTCGGTCATGATCGCGATTATCTCGCCGAATCTTTCGCGGATAGAGATGGTGGCGACGCCCGGGATATAGCATGGACCATAGGTGCATTTTGTCTCGCCGCGGTCGAACTCAACCTGGGTCTGCGCTGCGAATGATGAATCCGCCGCACCGGATGATTGCGTCGGTGTTGCGTGGATGATGAATCGCGATCGCCGGCGCGCGATTGGCGCGCCCGACGGCGCTGGCGCGAATACATTGGGCGTCAGGATATGCGCGCTGAGGTGTCTGTAGCATATCGATCGCTCGAGCGATTCAACGCGAAACAGCGATGCGATTGCTGCACCACTGGGTGCGCTGGGGCCTCCATGCTCGAATATGAGCGCGTTTATGATCATATTGATAGCATCAATCGCGGATCCAAGGCCATCGGGCATCATAAAAACGTCATCCTCTGACGGTGGCGCGGCGGCGCAAAATATCGCGAGCGCGCAATATAATTGCATTCCATC
Organism: Candidatus Omnitrophota bacterium; assembly: GCA_023227925.1. GTDB lineage: Bacteria > Omnitrophota > Gorgyraeia > Gygaellales > Profunditerraquicolaceae > JALOCE01. The sequence goes on along the minus strand of JALOCE010000033.1, from coordinate 14,863 downwards.
GTCGTTAATGGCAAGAGGGTTGGCGGCGCGAGACTGCAACAGAGTCGCGGTCACGATGGGAGCGCGCGGTTCTATCGTGAAGAGTCCGTCGCCATCGATGAATGGCGCAGAGGCGAGTTCGCCACCGGATGGAATGGCCTCAACGCGGCGAGCCCGATAGAGCGCGATAGGACTAATGGGCGCGGGAATGATCACCGCGGATAGTTTTTCCGGGAAGCGCCGGCGCGCCAGTGACGCAGTGATAATATTCGCATCGGACAGCGCGCAGGATGGCAACCGCAGCGCGAGTGCGCGGAGTATGCGCATCAGAGGAGCCAGGGAGGTCGCGGCTTGAAACGCAGCGTTGATCCAGCATAAATAATGCTCGTTATGGAGCCCGAATGGTGGCGAGAGAGCCTGCATCGGTATATCTCGATCAATAATTCGCGCAGGGATGATCGAAAAAAATCGCGGTGATCGCGCTGCCAGAGTGGCGTACATGCGCGAGTGATGATAATTACTCTGCGCATTCGCGCGAGAGTGATGGCGTTCCGGTGGAAATGCCGGCGCGTTCAGATGTATTTCTTTTCGGCGCGCGCGAAACTCGGGGGCTGGTGGTGTCCCTCCGGGATGGCGGCTTGCGTACCGAAGAATTTGTATATGCTGGGGTCGATCGCAGCCGTGGACGATGATACAGGACCGGTCGCACCATATGTGAGGTCACTATGCAGGCGGCGCTGAACGGTCTCCAGCACAAGACTGATATGGATCAGATTGCGCACAAGGATCGTATCCATTCGCATATTGCTTATGGCTTGCGATTGGGACACGGTCGATGGATATGACCGCGTGATCAGGCCGTAATCATCGCCGGTCCCCGCACTCGCATATGACTGCGGTATGCCGTTAAATGATGGCACTGGGCTAATACCACCCGGCAACATTACCGCGATATTCATGATGTTATTATATCCTGCATCCCGGTCCCCCGCGGGATATCTTTTCGCGGTCGCGATTATGACACTCTCGTATCCCTCCTTATCGTACGCGATGTGCGTGGTGGAGGTGAGGGGTTTGCATTCCCCGGCGATTTTTTTCCAATGGGGGAGTGCATCGCCAGATAGCGGAGACAGTGCGGTGATGTCGGTGACACCGCCATTCGCGATCCTATCTATCCGATCGGTCACGAATAAAATGGATAGTGCCGCCCGATTTTTCCCCCCATGCGTGTTCGCGAATCGCTTATAGTCGTCGAGTATCGCTTTGGCGCTCGGATTCCTAATGTAATCGGTGACCTCGTCGATTGATGATGGGGCGGCGGCAACACCCGCGATCAGGCCATTCATCTCAATATCCACCCGCACGGCAAGTGCCTCCGCAAATTGTTCGTCGCTGAGTCCATTCGGCGCGGATGGGATGAACGGTTTCGCGATCATCAGGATGCCCGACGCGATCCCAACCTGTTGTTTCACGTTCGCGACATTGTTGCGTGCGAGTGCAGTTGCGAACGACTGCAGAACCTCAAAGTGGAGAGCCTGCTCCGCAATCGCTGCGGACACCCATTTTATATCGCTGGGATCCAGCGTAACAACCCCAACGCCGCGGGTGGTACTGGGAGGACCCACCTCGGGCATCGTGTCGGTAATGATATCGCCGAGCAGGATTTTGCCCGCAAGTTGGTCGCTCAGGAATTTGGGACGCGCGAACCCTGGCACGCCAGTCGCGCCGACGAGCATGCGCATGAGCCAATGCTTCTCGCTCCGGTTGAAAGTCCTATACGGGTCGGAGAGCATCGCGAATAGGGCATCGCGCGCGGACGATATCTTCGGGACGGGTGGTGGCGATCCGCGGCAGTCGCTGAAATACTCGGTCATGATCTCCGATGGCTGCAGGCGATCATAGAGCAGTGACCCGGCGATTGAATCGAACGTGAACGCATAATTCCAGATGAAGTGCAGAGGCATCTGCCGCGCGAGCACGTGCAGATCGAATGGCATGATGTTCATGTCGACGATATTCGCCGCTATGACATCCGCGCTGGCGGTTTCCTGGGGGATAGTCGCGTCCAGGATGCGCTTGATATTATCCTCGCGGATGCGCCCTTCGACGATATCGATCACGGCCGACATATCGGGCGCGGATAGCCCGAATGGTGTCGGCACAAAATCGATTGCGGCGGCGGCAGCGCTACTGGGTTTATTGTCGCCCAGTAGCTTGATCGCGCGATTTTTAACGGTGATCGCTTGGGCTGCGCGGGGGCGTATTATGGATCCGAGCGCGGGCATATCCTCCGGTGATGCTAGCTGGGTCCCCTGATACGTCTCATCGACATGGGTAATCGACGTATACGCTTTCACCCTGCGCACGTCATGGATAAAATCAAAGCCGACCATTATGTTGCGCGCCATGGTTTTGGCCGCGCTGAGGTCTATCTTGATGCCACCATGCGAGAATTTATTGAACACGTCGACCATGCTCCCGAGCGCCGCGAGCGTCTGCAGTGGATCTGTCGTAGCCGCTGTCGCGGCCACCTTTTCGGGCGCGGTCGCTTGGTGGAACAGCCCGCGGATGGCATATTGGTATTTGAAATTCTGGTCGCCGAAGCCGTACATCGGCAGTATTGCTTCGTCCTTGCGGAGGGCCGATCCGCGCGCGACGCGCAACAGCGCGGATAAGGGCATGATGGGATCGAATCCATTCTGCGAGCGGTATGCGCCGATGGAATCGCTCGAGGTCTCAAAATAGCGCGGCTGGTCGCCTATGTCAGATAAAGTGCGCGAGCAGTCGCGCACGATGGCAGATGATCCGGTCGCTATCGCCTGGAGTATGCCGGTGATCTTGGCCGTCATCGCGACGCTCGCGAACCCGTATCCGACCACGCTCAGATCCTTTGTGTGCCCGAACGCCGTGCTGTCGGAGGCGTTGCTCCTGAAGCATCGCTCGTCCATGTGCTCGATGATCTGCTTATAGAAATCGCATTTGCGCGCGAGCGTATCGAACGCGGCGCGGAAGAATGGCAGCTGCGCGCGGTATTTCTCGCGGAGATACGATGGAATATCGGCGGCGCTCTCGAGTATATGCACGTGCATCTGGGTGCGCTCGTCGGTCGACGTGAGGATGTTGTTGAGCATGCGCCCGAGACTGGCGAATAGTACATGATTGCCATCCGGGATGTGGCGTTCCTCGAATCGGTCCATGCTCATGAACGCGTGGGGGGTCGTGATCGATTTATCCGGGAGGTTATGCAGTGCCTCGTGATAGCGGATCATGGAGGGGAGCTCCTTGGTTCCGATTGGCGTCGCGCCAGGGTATGCGATGACGACGCCACCCTGCTCCATCGCGGGGTCGAATATCGCTTGCCGCAGCTCCTTGAGCGTGATGATGTGCTTGATTTTCGATCGCTGCGCGATGCTTTTGATCTCCTCTTTATGCGGAATGGGGTCCCATGGCTCCTTCAGCTCGGCGTGTAGCCCATCCAATGGGCCGTAGTCTCGCCGCTGCTGCGCCGATGCTTTCGCGTCCACTACCTTCTGGGCGGTCATATCAATCATCGCGCGCTCGCCCAGTGTTCGCTTGGCGACACCCTTACCGGCTCCGGTGCGCGCCATTCGCGCGTGGACGTTCTTCAATATGATGGATAGATGATTCCAGTGGTCCGCGTTCGTCGGCAAGTATCCGTCGAGTATGACATCGCGTAAGCGCCCGATGCCTGGCGCGGCGGTAATGGCGGCGGTGAATTGCGCGTTGTGGTCCGTGAGTGATCCGTGGATAGATGTCATCTGCGCGCCTAACCGGGTGGATATGTTCGCGATATCGTCCTTCTCCATGCGGCTGGTGACATACGCAACGTCCACCAGCATATTGAGCCGCAGAAATAGATCATGCGTGGTGCGGATCAGCTTGACCATATTGGCCGCGTTCGTAATGAGCCCGAACGCCTGTTTGGTAGCGGTGGATGTCGGTATCGATGTAATCATCACAGAGGGATCCATAGCGTTGATCCGGGCGTAGGACCCAATGATCTCGGCGCCGTAATGGATGCCGGGGTTTATCCGGCCGATGATGTTATGCCCGAAATCTGAAGTCTCATGCTTCATCGACGCCGCATGATCGCTATGGGAGGCGCGCCACGATCGAACACCGACCCCACAAAGCGACAAGATATCGACAATATCTCTTGGTGGGTCATTTGTATTATCACATAAACACGCATCTATAGCCTGCGCGCAGAGGATGCTGATGCGCCCGTCAATGACCGCGTTCTGGGATAGCGCGCCTCCGTATATTCCTCTCGCGGTAGCGACGCGCTGCTCTAATTGCTGCGCTGGGGGTGCGAGAGCATGATCACGCAGATAATCCCTCAGCGCATTTTTTTTCCATTCGGCAGCGCCTGCGCGCGCAGGCGCTGCCAAAATTCCGGCGTTCACCAGCGCGATCGTGAAGGCGTCAACAGTGAGACCAATGGGATGAAAATCGGGATCATCAAATCGCCGAACCGACGCTGTATATTGGCCACGACCGCCGTCGTATATAGCGAACACGCGGATGCTCCGTACGATCCTGTTTGTGTCATCTGTGGGGCTCCCGTAAAGCGCGGCGAGCAATGTATTTAGCGGGGTTAATGCGTGATTGACCGATGCCCATAGCAGCGACATTATAGAATCATATGTGACGATATTATCCTCGATGATGAAGGCGGTGGAGTTCCTGGGGTACTCGAAAATGCGTGCCCCGACAGCGAAGGTATACGCTGATTGATTCGCGTAATCTATGGCACCATCGGTGCCCGCGTCGAATATCAGCCCGCCGTTGAGCAACGGTCTCATAATGCGAACGAGCGCGGCGTTATGCCCCGCAAGTATGCGCACGTCGACGTCCGTCAATTCCTTTTTCGCGCTCGCTATCAGTAGGTTGGCGACACGCGTGCCGTGATTATTGAGCGTCGGGAAGTACTTGGATAGGGTACCCGATGGATCATCGTACGCCGAGAGCATAAAATCAACGAATGTATCAGCGCACGCCGGTGAGCATAGGGCGAGTATTCCCGATGCGTAATGAGTGATGTTCGTGTGGGCCGCCGCCAATAATATGTGCATTCGAGTCATCATAATGCCACGGGATGTGACCGCCCCCCATTGCCCCGTGGTGTCGAATATCGGGCTCATGGCACGCGCGACGGGGCACGATGGCATGATTTTCTCCTGGTACACACGAATCGCACGCTGATAATCGCTCGAATACGCAAGGGCCGCGCACATGACGCTCGCGTTAATTCTTGTCGCTGGTATTTGTTCCGTGGTCATCAATGACGCATACAGCGCGAGAGCGTCGGCGCTTCGTGTCTTGCGGAACATATCGGTCCCGATGCTATTTATTGGGTTACCGAACACGTCGTCGTTGGCTCCGATGATCCGCCACTCCGGTTCCCCGTCTCTATTAATTCGCGCCTGCGCGCCCGTCATGTATCCTCGGAGAATATTTTGGCGCATAATGAGTTGCGACGCCGGTGTCGGTATGTCGTAGCGGGCCATGGGCGGCGCAATCAGTGCCGCGAACGGCTCCACTTTTTCGCTGTCGCCGCTAGTCCATATCGCTTGCGCCATGCCGCGCGCCAAGCGATCATCGATTATTCCATGGCGCGCGCGCGCAAGGAATGATGTGGCAATAATGAATGCGTAATCCGATGATCCTATGCCGCGCGGTATCATCCTCTGGAAGCAATATGGTATACCACAGTGTATCGACGCAATGGCGATCAGATCATCATTGGTTAAATTATCCTCTGCGATGAATTCGATCGTGATATCGCCACCCTGGGGGGCCTGCGGGACATCCGGCACGGTCCACCGGTCATCGTTGATATAATCCGCTCTTTGGAGACCAACAAGGGTGAATATATTGCTGGGTGTGCCGCACGCTAGCGACAGCGCGGAAGCGGGTATTAGCGCGCGATCATATGACAAGAATACCGACCGATCGGTCTCGTGCCGCGTGAACGGATACTCATCGAATCCCGCAGATGACATAATAACGCGCCCCAACAGGGGGTTTTCCATTATCATTCGCGATTTTATAAGCGATTCGCACGCATTGGTGACGTGGGTAATGGCGGTTTGCCATTCGATGGATGACCAGGCGTCGGTGGTGTTGACGAACGCGGTGCGATCGGCATGATTGCCGATCGCGTGGTCCCTATCGATCCATATAACGGCGTGCCGCAGCGTGTTTAATATTGGGTTTTGCGGACCGGGGAGTATCGGGGGGCGAACGCATGACTGGGCTATCGCGGATGCTATACACGCCTTCGCGGTCCGATCGATCGGCGGTAGCAGCGGTGCATCGATGACACCGTCATTATAGATTGTTGCATTATTCATTTCCTGCATCGCTGCTGCGATCATGATGCGAAATCCGCCATCGCGGAACGCATCCGGCGTTATTAGCCCCGCTAATACAGCGGCGGGATAATAATGCAAGCAGGGGCCGAGGATCGGCCGAGCATTCGAAGCGCCGCAAACCACACCCACATGTGTCGGCGGGAAATCGGTTTCGTAATACAGCAATAACGCCCGCACGAGAATATAGTAATCTAGAAAATCAGGGTTGCCCCGGTGCGCTTCATAGAATAATTTTGCGGGCCTATCATCCACTAGATCGCGCACGTTTGCGATAATTGACGATATGGTTGCGCGATCCTCGTCAGTCATGGATACGGCAACCACGCTCAATATATCGCTGATATTTTGGATGTTCCTCCGGATCGCGAGCGCGATGTTGTCGCCGATCAATAATCCACCGATCATCCCATTCGTTAATTGCACGCCCGCGGTTGGTGTTGTCAATGTGATCCCGCGAATGATATTATCCAGCGTGCGGATTATCGAGTTTATATCCACAAAATTCGCCATATTAACGCTCGTGGCGATTTGCGTGGCGTATTCGCGCGCCGACAACATTTCCCTTGTAAACGTCCCCGCGATGAGCTCGCCCATATCACGTGATCCATCGCCCCGCGCGAGTGTGATCGCGTCGAAGAATTGCCCGCCGGCGGTCTTGTATTTGCCTGCGTCGGCGCTCCCCGGTCCCGAATGAACCAGATCGGAATCGAGGGAGAACCATGACAGCACGAGCCCCATAACGAAGCGGTGCATGCTGCGGGAGTTGGCGGCTATGGATATATATTGCGACGCGGGTCTATGATCAGTCCACGGTGATATTACGTCCGTATCCGGGTTATAGCCCACCAGCTCGGGACCATTCGCGCCATCCTTCCCTGTCAGCGCGCCGATATACTTGAGATAGCGCAGCAAAATATCTATGTCGGAGCGCTTTGGGCCCGTCCCGGGCTCGACGTCGCCCTCCACCATCGTCTTGCGCACGGCGCCGCTTTCGACGTAATACATGGGCAGATGGTCGGGGAACGTATTCTTCTCCTTGAGAATAGCGTGGTTGAATGCGCCGCGCGCGAACGTATCAATCAGCCCGCTGAATATCTTCCCATTCGACGTATCGTACATCTGGCGCAGGAACATTGCCAGGAGCTTATTAAACGAGAATAGGATGCTCCCGTGGTTGTCCGTGTATACCTTATCCTCGCTAGTGAGCGCGAGGGAATGCAGGAAGCGCGTGTCCACCGTCTTTTCGCCCGCGGATCCGCGTATGAGAATGGCGTCGAACGGATTGGCGAGTACATCGGCGCGATAATATAACCCACGCTCCTCATCGCCGTAGCTGGTGCTATTATGCGCGACGAGGCACGCGAGCGCGCGTGTATAGTTCACATGGAATGGCGTCGGCAGCTTATTGCCCGTCTGTGGGTCGCGATCGATCGGGGCCATCAGCGCGGTGAACCCATCGCGCACGACTGACGCCATCTCCGATAGGGTGCGGTATTTCTGCTGTCCACCATCTGCGCGGCGCCCATCGAATAGCTTTTCGACGAACTGCTCCTGGAGCCAATAGAGCGATCCTGGCGCCCTCTTTTCCGTGTATCGCTTCATTATGTCAGGCCTGATGTGCGGGCGCATCGTATTGGCGAATTCACCCAGCGACGTAATGCATCCGCGCACGTACTCCTGTAGCGCGCCGAAATCCACATGCAGCATCCGATCGGATATGTTCACGCGAACGAACCCGTGCGTGTGGCTCATAAGCGCGGATATGGTCTCGAGCAGAGTGATCATGGCGGTGGGGTAGTGGAAGCAATATTGCTGGATTGTGCTCTTGCGGTCAACATTATCGTTCGCCATCGGACTCCCCTGGATGATTTCAACGGCGCCCGCGGAGCTCCATCGCATAACGGCATCACCGTCGGTATTCACCGCCGTCATGATTCTCCTTGTGTTCGTCGCGTCATTGCGCATCACCGTGGTCAACATCGCCGCAATCGCGCGCTCGTTGTCACCACCATCGCCATCGACCGATAAATGTTCCGCTAACCAACTGGCTATATGCCCAATAGCGGCACCGGTGTCAGGCGCGGCCGCGCCTATTTTTTTGCCTATAGCCGTCGCGATCTGAATCGGGCTCGTTACGTACGCGGCGAGCTGCGCGTTGCGAATGATGGTATAGATCGCCGACAATATGCCCAGCCCCGTGCCCATCACCTCGACGAATATCATTTGGCGCATATTATCGATCGACGATGATCCGCCAGTGCCGCGGACTAAACCGCACACCAGCCGGAACCGTTCTGTATCATCGGCGGTCTGCCCGAGCTTGACCTGAGTGGCGAGGATATTGCCGCGAAGACTAATGATCGACGCCGGCGATATGGCCTGGTCGATCATGCATCGGAATTTGCGGATGAGCCTCCAATGCTCGCCGCGCACAGTGAAATTACTATCGGGCGCCTGTCGGTGCACTGTACCAGCGATGGCCGCCTCAGATGGGAGCTGCTTCGGGATGACATCATCATCACCGTCGCTCGCCAGTATCATTTGCTGATAGTCCTCGCTGTCATACTCGCCCGTCCCTATCTGCTCGTCGGCGAGTTCATCATATTTTTTGCGATCGTCGTCGGATATGATGTAGATCATCTGGCTCATTATCCGGACGAACTCGCCCAGGATACCGCGCGTTACATCGGTTGCGTGCGTGCTCGCGCGCGCCGAGTAGATCCTATTTATCTCGGCGACCAGCATCTTCATCTCGTTGTCGGTGAAAAACTGCATGTCCACGTGCGGGAATCGGCGGAATATCATCGCGATAAAGTCGCTGAACACGGAGCCCGATAGATCCGGGAGCAGGGTGATACGCGAGTCATCCTTCACGTACGTGCCCCGGACGCCCGAATCCGACCCGTCCTTGCGGAAATATTTCTTATAGAACAGCGCGAGCAGCGGGAGCCTCACGTACAGCTCGGTGGTCGCGCTCTCGATCTTCGGGATCGAATCAGCGGGGCCCGCTCCCACGATCATGCGCACGGACGTGCGGCTTTCGTGGCGCTCGTGCGGGCGATTGATTAGATCATGCATGCCCGATAGGACCAATACCTTCGCGCCCAGGGCTTTCACTATCGCCGAGAACACTTGATTCTCGACCGCGAGGTCGAGGGCTGTATTCGGGTCAATCGCGGTGTGGATATTCTTCGACTGTTGATAAGGACGCATAAAAACGCCATTACTCAGCGCCTGAGCCGCACCGCACCCATATACGGTTCCGCTATCGCCGCCACCGCCCGGGGGGTAGCTATACCCTGCGCCCGGTGTTTCTACTCCCGGCTGGACCTGTGCCGTCCGGGTTATGTCCTGCGCGGGTAAATCACTGCTGGCGACGAAAAGGCCGGCTTTCGCAGTATATGACATGCTTGCGAATTCGCCGGCGGCCTCGCCCGATGCGAACCCGAACACGAACGCGCTCGCGGACATGAATTGTATGAGCCCATTATATATCTCGAGCGGCGTGCGCGGCGCCATCTTCCGCAGATCGGCGCCGCCTATCTTGCTCCCGAAATGCACAAAGAACGATATGAGATTCTTGAGGGCGGCGAATTTCGCTAGCGCCTTGCGCGATTCACCAATAATGCCCCTGAGCCTACCCTTGAGCACCTGCGTGAACGGCATCGCGCCGACATTTTTCCACTCAAAATAGTGCCCATGCCGAGCAACGGTCAGGACAGGCATGGTGTAGTAATTACCGAGATCCTTATTGCCCGGAAAATTCACCTCGAATATCGCGGCTATATCGTCGCCGATGGCGTCATCGTACATGCGCGTGATCACATCCACCTCGCGGATCATCATCGATATGTCCTGGACGTCGCTTGCCGACGTGATGATCGTGTTCGTGAAATATTTGAGATACAGCTCGATCGCCTGCGCCGATTCCCAGAATCCGCGGATCGCGGCATAGTATTCGTTCACGAACGACGTGGTGGCGCTCATTCGCTCCTCGCTCTGCCCCGCGCTCTTTTGTATGAGAAAATCGTATTCGCCAGCTTGTGTGAACTGTGCCGGTATTCCGCTGGGCTCGAATCGACCATCCGCGGGCATCTGTTGCGCGGTGGCGCTCTGATCGATCACGCCGAGCTTGCGCAAAACGTAGTTGTGCGCCGTGTTGAGTTTATTGATCCGCGCCGCGACCGCCGGTCCAAGCACGGTGGTATCGTAGTCTCGCACGTCGCTCTGAAAATCTCTCGCGATGCGCCCCAGATTGCTCTTTATCTGCGCGACACGCACCATATAATCCGCTTTTTCAATGGAATCGATCAGGCGTAGCTTGTCGCGCACAACCAGCTCGCGAATTTTCAGGAACTCATTCCCATGCGAATCATTTCCACCCTCGCGCGACGCACCCTCATCGTCATCAGCAGCATCATCATCACTCGCGCGCGGAGTATTACCATCACTCACGCTGGCGCGCGGATTGCCATCGCCGCCCGAGATTTCCCTGATATTATCGCTCGCTTGGTCAACGGCGATGATGAGATCACGGATGGCGTCGCGTATCATCTCGAAATGCTGCTTGGATTTAGCGTAGCCGGCGTCCTTGATGATAGTTTCGGCGTACGTCGCGACCTGCTTTAGCGTGCTTGTCGTGCGCGCGCGGACCTCTTGCGCTGTAGCGTCCCTATAGTACCCGAGGAGCGCAAGATGCATCCTCGGCGCTTCCCATTTGATATCGACCATCTGGCGCAGCAGATCGACGAAATTATCCACCAGCGCGCCGAGGGGGACCGTTGTCCCGATGGCGTCGGCGAAGCTATCGATCGCGGCGCGGATTTTACGCATTCCAGCTTGCAGGGCCGCGCCGTATGAGTTTACGAGTATTTTCGTGCGGTTTTTGGTCGATTGCAATCGCCTAAGGGCAAGCTGCTCGACCGTGGTCGGTTGACTACGCCCCACCGCGCTCCCCTCGACACCATCGCCCCCCGGCGCGGCGGAGTACCTATCCTCAATCGCGGACGCGATGGCATCCCTGTTCGAGAGGCTCTGCGCGATGAACTGTGCCGCGCGAAAATACTCATCGGGGTTATCCGAGTCGCGCAGCTTCGTGGCCGGGACGAGCTCGACGAATTTTGCATATAGCTCATTAGGGCCCTTGACCGCCTTATATTCGCTCACGTCCATCCCGATCTTACGCAGCGCGTTGGCCACGGCGAGCGCTTGGCTGCCCGTACTGACTATCCCGCGCAATATAGCGTCGATCCGATCATTGATACGCACGTCCCCGCGCGCCAGCGATTTATTGTCCTCCATCACCGCGAGATACTGCGGGAGGCCGACGAAATGCTTCCCGAGCGCCGCGTTCATTAGGTTGGTATATCGCTCAAATTCCCCGATCAGAGTGTCCAGTGAGGCGGATAGGCGCGCGAATTCCATTTCGCCCATCTTCTCGGCCGCGGCGTTGCGCCAGATCTTCAGCGCCGTGACGAGCTTCGTGATATTCTTGATATCGCGATTGATATCGATCCCGAGTAGATAAAAATCGGTCGAAACGCCATGCGAGAGCGACGCGAGCAGCTCTTCCATCTGCGTCGCGCAGATGCCCGGTGGGAGCACGGGATCGATCACCATTACCCCGAACACGTTATTGATCTCGCGCGCTAGCTTCGCGCACACCGATTTGCCATCGCGGACGGGTGAGCGAGTCAGGAATTCACTTATCTGGCGCAGCTTCTCGGTGTCCGTGCCGCTCACCTGGAACCCCTTATACTCCGTCCCCTCGAGGATCCTCAGGAGCCTCTTGACCATCTCGGCCTTATTTTCCGAGAGCTTATCCAGGAAAAGGCCCTTCACTGTGCCCAAGCGATCAGCGCCGCCTGGCGCGCCGCCCGTGACACCACCGTCCCCAAAACTATAGCCCCCGCGCATTGATACATACGGCTCGGATAATCCAACGCGCGAGTCCGCGGATGCGCCGCGCTTCGCACCACGCCGCGTTTCGCCACCCGTCCGTACACCGCGGCTTCTATCCTCGCGATAACGCTCAATTATACGCCCGAGCGCGGCGCTAACCTCTTTGGCAAGCGCGCGGGTAGTGTCGGGGTCTATTTTGCATCCGGTTTTATCTATCACCGGCACGATCGCATCTGCTGCAGGCGCGCTCGCAATGCGGTCGAGCCCATGTTTCAGAATCTGCTCAGCGATCTCATCGGCGATGTGCCCGAGATCATCCACGGACCGGCCGCGCGCCATCGGCGATCCCGATAATACTGCGAGCATCACATTATGAAGCACCGTTTTTGCGTGCTCTATCTCTGCCCGCTTCGCGAGCCCCAGCGCGCCGATGCTCTTGAAATATTGCGTCGCGCTTGGGGTCTTCTGCTCGCCGGTGCCGGTGTACAGCGTGAACGGAATCAGTCCCCGCGCGGCGATCAGCTCGTCGTGATACGGCGTTTTCTCGTCGCTCGATACGAAGTTATGGTGCAGATCGTATTGCGAGACGGGGACGTACTTGCCGTCAATGAGCTCGTACAGGCCCGACGCTCGCGCGCCTTCTTGCTTCGCGACCGCGGGTTGGTGTTGCGTTGACTGCGCCGTACCCATGGTATATTATGCCGCCCGCAAAAAAACTTTACATCGAAACAAATGCCGCGCGGCACGCCACCCAACGCGATCGGCGCTCCGCGCTGCATGTTGATGCGATCGGCGCTTCGCGCTGCGCATGCATCATACTGACGCGCGTCATACTGACGCGATCGGCGCTCCGCACCGACACATTAATCGCGACCATTTATTTTTCCGCGCGCGGAATATATAATCAAATCCCTATCCATGTCGCGCAAGGAGCATCCGCTCACCACCAATATCGAGGATTATGTGCGCGCCGAGTATCCCAAGCTCGCGCAGCTACTGGACTACTGCCAGCTAATGAAGCTGCTCGAGGCGCATCCGAACTCGCGCGGCGTCACGCTGATAATACCGTCCCCCGCCACCATCGACATGCTGGCCAAAGAGTCGTTTAGCAATGACGTATCGACCATCAACGACACGTGCAATGCTATTCTCGCGCACGTTATTCGCGGCGCGCTCAAGCTACCGGTCGATTGGACCGCGAATGACATCGCCGATAAGCGCACGCCCTCGCAGCGCGTGCACGGGGAGCCCAAGAATGAAAAAAACGTCGAGCTGCTGCATAACGGGACCAATTACGCGACCATCGCGATCGACCCCAAATTCGTCGTCGGGTTCCGCACCAATCTCGCGGTATGGAAGATCACAACCGGCGCAATGCGCACCGAAATGGACGCGCCCGCGAGCATCAAGGGGCGCGGACTATCGCGCGCCGCGCGCAGTAAATCTGCCGCGCGCACCGGCGGCGTTTCTGGCGGATATGTTATCTCGCCCGAGCATGCCGCGTCCGATCGCTCGAAGATCGCCATTGCGTGCGAGAATGAATTTGTCGCGCAATACCATAAGCGCGCCACCGATCCCGCGCCGCAATTCGAGCCCACGTGCCCATTCATCGCGTACGTCGCGTCATTCGCGCGCTTCGTGTTTGACCGCTACGCGGACGAGTTCTATTGCTGTATTCTGCCGCTCATACGCTTCCGCGCGGTCGATTTTTATACCATATTCGAGCCACATCGCGCGCCAGAGCAGCGCAGCGACTATCTGATCGACGATCGCCTCATATCGGAATGGTGGGCCTCATTTAGGTACCAGCGCTTTATCCAGACCGACGTTCTCGAGTTCCGCAAATGGATCGACGAGCGACTCACCAGCGCGCATTCGCATCCGAAGTGCGACGCGTACGCGATTTATTACGATCGCGCAGCGTCGTCCACTCCAGCGTCCGATCGCGCGACAACCATCGCGGAAGCGATCGATGCTGCGCGTCTGCTGCTCCTGGAGGACCTCAATAGCCCATTTACGAGCGCGGAGGCGGTATGCCGCGAATACGACAAATTCTCGCGCGCGAATGCGATTGGTGATCCATCAGGCGCGCATGTCAAGGACGTATACCCGCCGCCGCTCGCGGAATATTACAAGACGCATCTCGGATTCAAGCAGATACACGACGAGCTCGCGTTCGTGATCGAGCCGATAATGATCCGCCTGCGCGCGCAATTCGATATGATGATGTTCCAGCAGGTAATCATGATCATCGGCAACGCGATGCACGCGCGGACGCCCGAGGACGTCAAGCGATATATGCCGCTCTCAAACGCCAAGCGGGTGCAGATACAGGTCGAGCCGATGGCGGCCGAGATAAAGACGTTTGTCAAATCGACCATGTTCTTCTGGGTGCCGCAGACAACCACAGAGATGAAAAATTACCCCATCGAGAGCTCGCCGCAGCGCCCGATCACGGACGATATCACTGTCTATAATACCGATCTCGCGCTCGCGCTCCATCACGAGCGCGTTTATAGCGGGCAATCAGAGCATATCGCCGACGCGACGCGCATGATCGCCCTCAAAGCGCTCGAGCAGATTCC
>JALOCE010000020.1 GCA_023227925.1 Candidatus Omnitrophota bacterium | reverse complement strand
CTGGCGAGGCGGCGTGTGGCGCGGCGGCGTCTGGTGCGGCGGCGAGTGGCGCGGCGGCGTCTGGCGAGGCGGCATCTGGCGAGGCGGCGAGTGGCGCGGCGGCACCTGGCGAGGCGGCATCTGGCGATGCGGCGAGTGGCGCGGCGGTGTCTGGCGAGGCGGTGTCTGGCGAGGCGGCGAGTGGCGCAGCGGCGTCTGGCGAACCGGCGAGTGGTGCGGCGGCGTCTGGCACGACGGTGTCTGGCACGACGGTGTCTGGTGGGGCGGCATCTGGCGAGGCGGAATGCGATGACGCTCCGCTTAATCCTCACAGACCTAGCCCGGCAGCCCGCCGTCAAGACGAAGATCGGGCTCGTCCCGATCTGCGGAAAGCGCCTAGCGTACCTCCTCCAAGCACTTCCCCGGGACTACTCCGTTGAGCTCTCTGCGGACCAGACGCGTCTGCTCTTCGAGTGGCAGACTCCCCAGCGCCGAGGGGCGCTATCCCTTCGCGCAATCGCCTCCCCGGACTGGGGCGACGGGGTGCTCGCGGCCCTGCAATACGTGCGGGGTGTGCTTGAAGCGCAGTCCCTCGGGATGCGCCTGGACTGGCGCGCGAATGACCTTCGAAAAGATCTCTGGGGTCCCGTGCGAGGAGTCCTCGGGGAGAAACGCTACGCCACGCAGACCGCCGCGGAGACCGCGGACGCGCTGGTCGCGTGGGGCTGGCGCAATTACTGAGCAGCGTCGGCGCGCTTACGAACCGAAACGCGATTACAACTGGAACCCCTCTGCATTACCGGACGTCGAAAGCGCGCCCTACGAGCCGCACCGGAGCGCGGAGGAGCTGCGCCTGATTGGGGAGCTACCTCACGGGCGGCTGTAGGTGGGTGTCCTACCTATTTGCGTGGCGGTGTCGTATAATCCTTGCGCCCGTACACGGCGGGCGCACAATAAACATATAGACCGGGGCATGAAGCCCCGAGAGAAAGGCAACCCATGACACGCGAATACCAGACCAAGTCTGTGATCGTCCACTACTACGACTCGACCGCCCGCCGGATCGTCCGCTCGCGTGAGTACGCGAGCGGACGGCTGGCTCGCGCTGCGATGGCCCGCGCAGCGAAACGCCACCAGATCGCGGGGATCGCCGGCGAGCGCACGGCGGATGACCCGCCGACGTGCCACCACTGAGTGCCTCCCCCGCACCCGTTCCGCCCCGCCGCCGCAAGGCCGCGGGGCTTGGGGGCGTGAAGGAGAATACCATGCAGTACGATCCATCAGCCGACACGGACACCCAGCTATACCGCGCGGTTCGCGCCTGGGCGCGGACCTCACTCACGCTGGGATGTCGCCCACGCCGGATCGACGTCGTCCGTCGTCCGGAGTCGACCCAGGACACGTGCGCAGTCTTCGACGTGCGCCACCCGTATGGCGGCGGCTCCAACCATGTCGCCACCGTGCGCGCCAGCGTCCCGCTCAGCAGGAGCGGGCGTATCGACATCGAGGTCCTGGCCTAGCCCACCCAGCCCCCGTTCGCCCCGCCGCCTCTGGCCGCGGGGCTTGGGGGCGTGAAGGAGAACGAGATGAACTACACATGTGTCCACGACCATCTCACGTCAGCAGCCAGCGCAGCGGCTCTGCTACCCGGTGCTGTGCGAGTGACTCAGCACCTCACGCACGTCCCGAGCGACGTGCTGCCGCCAGGTAGCATCCTGGCGCACAACGGCATCGGCGGGTGGCGCCCCGACGATGGCAGCGTGTACGCCTTCGACTCGCGCGGAGGTGTCATCGGGCGCGACGCTGCGACGTGCCCGAATCCGAGGTGTCGGTACCGAGCCGTCTGACCCAACCCCGCCCCGTTCCGCCCCGCCGCCGCAAGGCCACGGGGCTTGGGGCGTTGCGGAGACCGAGGACCTCTGAGCACAGGCTGCCGTGGCTACACGCCTACCCCCACTAGCCGCACCAGCCTGCTCGTCGCGCTCCGGCTCGGCGAGCCCCGGGCCGTGGTCGAGCTCGGGATCGGCGCGCGAACACTAGGGCGTCTGCGTGTCGAGTCGCCAGCCGTCCCGGACCGGCACGCACAGGGGAGGATAGGGGCTGCCGTAGTGGCGCACCGGGTCTACCTGGCTCGACGATCGGGCGGGTAGATCCTCCAGCGCTCCGCGCGTCGGCACCGGCGCGCCACGCGTCGGCGTCCAGCGCCCAGGCGGATCAGGGCAGAGGCGCCCCGGAGCGCACGAGCGCCGCGACGCGCTCCCAAGCCTCGGCGTTGCGGGCGTGCTCGGCCGCGTGCTCGGCGAAATGTGCGACCAGCTCAGGCGTGGAATCGCCCCAGACCTCCGGATGCGCCAGGGCGTGCTCGGCTGTTTCCGCCGCGCGCTCTGCCCAGGCGCACTCCCGACGAGCAAAAAAGTCGCAACCCAGCACGGCGTTCTCGCGCCGGCGCTCGGCCTGGGCCTTAGCGAGCTCGCGCTCGGCATCCGGATCCGGGCAGAGTCCTGCGCCCATCCGGGAGGAGGTCGGCAACCACTGCGCGTCGTAGGTTTCGACGTACCGGAGAGCGATCAGGATACGATCGGAGTCGGATTTCCGCATGCGTTTCGTATAGCACGGAGCGCGTTGGGGGACAGGTTTTTGCCAAAAAGGCAAAAGAAAAATGCCCTTTTGACATTCTGTCAAATGATTTCCGTTGCTGCTTTAACGATTCCGTTCGTGCTTTATCGGTTTTCCGTTCACGCTTTACGGATTCCAGCGGCACTTTATCGGTTTTCCAGGCACGCTTTACTTGCTTTTCGGAGAGCGTTAAAGTGTGGGTGGAAGGCATTTGACAGATTGGCAAAAGCCATTTTTTCTTTTGACAACTTGTCAAATTCGAACCCCAGAGCGCGTGCACGTTCGCCGGAGCCGCGAGGCAGGAATTTGCGGGGCGCCGATTTTCCGTGGGCGTTTTTGGCTGTAGCGTTGATGCTGAGATCGAGGAAGTTAAAGAGTCTATTGTGTGTGTGGCAGGTGCTACTATTAGGTCTTAGCATCAATAGATGTATACCGCTGTGATTTCAGTGCAAGACCTAATAGTAGCACCAGCCAGCAGAACAATAGACGCTCGTTATTCCGCCGCTTGACTTCGGTTTCGCGCGTGATACTGTTCTTCCCATGCGTACGACACGGCTTCCTAGGCGATACGGCGGCGGGTGGATCCTCGCTGAAGACCTTCCCGCAATCACTTCGGAGGCCTGGCAGGACGCCCACCGGGCTGTGCGTGCCGCTTGGCGCGCGCGCCGTGCCTGCGACCCCTCCGCGGATTGGCAAGATTATCGCGGGCAGATCTCGGGGCTCGCGAATGCGAGGCGCCTGCTCGTGCGCCGAGCACGGGAGCGGCTGGCGGACGCGCGAGTGCAAGAGCGCCGGCGCGAGACCGAGCGCCTCGAGGCCGTGGAGCGGTACGCGCGCGCAGCGCCCACGCGCCCTTGGGTGCCTCTCTCCGACGAGGACCTTCAGGCGATCGCGAACCCACCGGAGCCACGATTCCGTCGTACAGGTCCACACGAGCATTCTGCCGATCGTGGGGAGCGGATGGGAGAGGCGCTTGACGAGCCCTACACGGATCGCAAGCTGGCGTCTTGGGGGAAGCCTCGCTACGAGACGACGGATCGGTGTGGCAGCGCCCAGGCTCTGAAACTCTACCCGGACGAGCAGTTTCTTCAGCGCACGATTTGGCGCCTGGCGAAAAGCTGTCGCCATTACCGGCAGCGGCTGAGCAACCTCTCTCCTGGTGTAAGACCTGGGCGTTTGCAACAAGATCTCGATGTCTGGCGCGCAGACCTCGCCCGGGCGCGGGCGATGCTCCGGGAGCTCCCGGGGAGGACCCCCCGGCGCGTCGGGGATCGGCAGATCGCGTGGAGGGCACGCCTCCGGGAGCTCCACGCGATCTGGGCAGCGGATCGCGAGCGTGCGCGCGGACTCCCTCGAGAGGAGCAGCGAGCCGCGCTCGCCGTCGCTCGAGCGCACTGGGAGGACGCTGTACGCGCGGAGCGGGCGCGATGGGATCTCGCGCGAGTCCGGGAGAGGGAGGAGCGGGACGAGGCACGCGCCCGGGAGCGAGCGGACCGGTATCGCCGCTCTCGCGGTCCCGACGGGTACGTCGCAGAGGGACTGCGGGCGGCTGCCAGCGCCCGGGTTTTGGGCTTGTAGGTGGAGCGCCTACCTATTTGCGTGTCGGCGTCGAATAATCCTTGCGCCCGTACACGGCGGGCGCATAATAAACACATGACAACGACGAAAACTTTGACCAAAGCCGCATACCTGATTGCCGTTTCTGCCGCCTCCGGCGCCCCCACAGTGCTCGACGCACGCGACGAGGACTACGACACAGCGCGTGCCGCGCTGGAGGCAGAGGGCGACCTGCTGGAGACCAGTGACGTCGCCCCCGACGGCCCCATGGTCGTCGGCACGGACCGCAGCGGGCGCCCGTGGACCGTGTGCCTCGTGTGACCCCGCCCGCCCCGCCCCGCCGCCGGTTCGCCGGTGGCGGGGCGGATGGCGTGAGTAGCCCGCCGCCGGTTCGCCGGTTGGCGGGCTTTGCTTTTGGCACGTTTCGTGCTAGGCTTGGCGCATGGCTGAGATCCCCGGCGATCTAACTCGCCCGCCCGCACTATACGTCCCCCAGCACTACTACACCGTGACCACGGCTACCGAGCGCACAGCCGTCGTCGGCGGACGCGCGCGTCGGCTCGTGATAGGGCGGGTGCTCCCGGGCGGGGCGGTGACGCTAGAGCGCGTGGATGGGTCCTCGGTGGTTTTTTCGACGGATCTCCTCCGCGCGCACGCCACGGGCGTGGCCGCGACGGGGTATTTCGGTGCGACGATCGACTGCGAATTTGTCGCCTGGACCGCGACGAATTGCGACACGTTTTTCGTGGGGATTTGATGCACGCAATCGGGTTGCGTTTAGGCACGCGGCGCGCCAGGGTTTCGAGCGGCGCGAGCAATACTTGCACGTTGACCGCGCCGGCTGCGATGATCCCTGTGCTGACTGCGACGACGCTCTCTGGGACGGTTAGCGCCGGGTGCACCGGGGTGACCGTGCACTCGGACCAGGGGGAGCTCGGCGCAGGCGTTGTGGGCGGCGAGACGTGGAGCTACTCGTGGACTCCGGGAGCGCCCGCCGAAGGGGATCGTACGCTGCACGCAGTGGCAGCCTTCTCGGCGGGTGATCCTGCGACTAGCGACTCGCGCTCGACGACGGTCTCTGTCGTGCTGGACTTCGCCTCGGTTGGTGTGTGGTCTAGCATTTGGCTGCCGGATCGAGGTATCACGCTCGGCGGGACGTTGCTGGCATCGGGCACAGCGCCTCCGGCAGTCTCGCTCGTGTCAGCTCCCAGCACGCTATCGGGATTGTGGCTCGATATCCCAACCGGGGGCGGGCTCGGCGCCGGGAAGGTGCGGTACTCGCTGGACGATGGTGCGACGTATAGCGCGCCGGAGACGCTGGCCGCGAGCATGACGCTGGGCGGATTCGGGATCACCTTCGCCGCCGGCACGTACAACACGAACAACACTTACAAGGCGACGGTTGCCGCCTGGACTTCGCTCGAAGGCTACGTGGCATCGCAGGCCACGCCCGGCAAGCAGCCCGTGTACTCGAGCGTCGCGTGGGACGGGCACCCGAGCCTGACGTTCGACGGCGTGGACGACATCCTTGTGTGTACCCACACCGACTGGAACACGCTGTATGGCGGGGACGACGCGAACACGGTTCTGGTGTGCGCCCTGGATAGCGCTGCTAGCACCTCATTCCGGTATTGTGTCGGACTGTATGGCACTACGGCGGTTGATGTAGCTGCTATGCTAGTCGACGTAGATAGCGTGCTAAGGTACAACCGCGGCGGGACGGCACACGGCTCCGATTCCGCCGCAACCGGGCGGCGCCACGACCTCGTGTGCAATGTCGGGACCAATGTGGCTGCCTACGTCAATGGCGTTGCAGCGGGCGCCCCGGGGACGCTGAACAGGGGAGCGTCGACTCTCGCGTCTGTCGCAATCGGAGGCTACTACCTCAACGGGACTCCGGGCTATTACACCGTTGGAAACATCGCCGCAGTCCTCCTCGGCTCCACCGTCTCCGACCCTGCCGGGCTGACCGCGCGACTAAACGCCATAGGGATTGCCCATGCGTGAGTTAGTCGACACGCCAGCCAACGCGCGGGCCTTGGCACAACGGCTCGACACGATGTTCGGCCTACCCCTGCGCGGCGTGCACGTCGGGCTCGGGACGCACTTTACGATGTCCCCGACGTGGAATGGTGCGCTGCCGGTCCCCGTCGGGTGGACGACGCACCTTGGTGGCACCGTCCAGCAGGGGCTCGTGGTATGCGACGAACAGGTTGTCCCGGACGGCGACCAGCGGCTCGACAAATTGATCGGGCTCGAGCGCGCCGAGTACGTGATTTTGCTGGCAAAACTGCGCCGGCTTGAAGAGCAGCTGCCCGAAATCCCGTATTCGTAAGGAAAGGCAAAAAGATGACTCTCGTATTCGCATTGATTGTGGTTGTTCTCGTGGCCGTTGGTCGTGTCGCAAAAGAGTCGTGGTGGTCCGGGCTGCCGAGATGGGCGCGCCGGATCCCCGCCGCGCTGATCGCAATTGCCGGGGCGCTCGAAGTCTATGCTCGTCAGGCTCTGGACGGCGTGGCCGTCGACTGGAATGCAGTCGGCGAAGCCGCTTATCTTGCCGGTGGGCTCACGCTCGGTGGCGTGGAAATCGCGAAGGTGCTTCCGTGGGCGAAGCTGGTCCAGATCGTCACGCGGGTTCGCACCTGGATTTCGCTGGGTTTGCTGGTCCTGCTGGGCGGGTGCTCGACGTTCGCGTCGCCGCAGGCTCAGTCGGCGATGTCTGTGGTCGATACGGCGTGCACGCTCGGACTGGTCCAGTACGGAGCGACGATCGCCCAGGCGGAGCTCGAAGGGGTGCCCGTCGAGTGGCTCGCCGAACAGCTGTGCGCCACGCCCGCTGTGTACCAGGCGTGGCTCGAAGGGCAGCGCTCTCGCACGCCCGGGGCTGGACCCGGGGCAGCCATGCGGATGGCTCGGGCTCGGGGACTCGTGCGGTGACCGCTCGCCAGGCATGGCTGGCCATCGCCGTGGTGTCCTGGGCGATTACTTGCGTGGCTGCGTCTGGGCTGCTATGGTAGGCTGTGCTCGATCGTCTAGGTAGGACCCGGTCATTGCCGGAAACGCGGATTTCAATTCCGCTCGGGCTTGGCGCGCCGGTCTCGCCATTAAGCGCGCCACGAACACGGCGGTTCGTGGCGCAACTGAAAGGGAGCCAATGATCTGCACAGCAATTCCCGAAGAAGAGGTTCGGCGCGGGGTTTCGATAGCAGATTTTTTAACCGCTTATCCTGGCGGCACGGTCATGATCAAAGGGGCTGGCAGTCATGCCTTGATCGGCGGTCGGTCGTATTCGGTGAAAGGGTGGTATGTCTGCGTCAGGTCGCTCGGTGGCTGCGTCGGCGTGGCGGACTGCCCTTCGTTTTACGACGCTGTGCACACAGCGATCGGGAGGCACGAACAAGCGAGGCGCGAAGCCGACAGAGACTGCCGGCTAGGGGTTGCGCGGTGATCACGCGCATCGTCGTGCTCACGGCTGTGCTGGCGCTCGGGTGTCGGCAGCCATACGTCGCGCAGCCTGTCGTGGTCGATTTCGGTTCGGGCGGGTCTTCGCTGCTCGAGGTGCTCGACGCCGGGCCCGGCGTCGAAACCGAGTGCCTGTGGGTCCCCTCTGGACGTACTGCGCGGCGTTTTGAGTCGCGGATCACGTCCGGAGCGCCGAGTCCCGCTGGGGCGTATCCCTGGGCTTGTGCGGTCGAGCGGCGGGGGCAACAATACTGTGGGTGTACACTAATTGCGCCGGATCGGTGCCTGTCGGCTGCGCATTGCCAGGTTGACGTTGGCGACGGGGTGCGATGTGACCTCGAAGATTTGGATTCCGCGGGACAGAGCCGCGGCGTGCTTCAAGCGCGTAATCATCCGGGCTGGGGGGAAGCGACGGGCGGATCGGACGTGTCAGTGTTGGTGCTCGATGCGCCGATCGATACAGTACCGACCGCGCTGTTGCCGGATCACGATGTGCGCGCGGACTACCCAATCGAGCTGACTGCGGTCGGCTGGGGTGCGACGGTTGCCGGCGGACCGACAATTCGGTTGCAACAATTCACCCAGATCCCGCTCGTCCCCCGCGCGGCGTGCGAGTTGTATTACGGACGACTTGGTGCGGACATGATTTGCGCCGGAGATCCGGCGCAGGGACAAGACACCTGCCAAGGTGACTCAGGAGGACCACTGGTTTCGCCGACCGACGCAGGCTGGGCTGTGGTGGGGGTAACGTCTTGGGGTGCCGAATGCGGAAAAGCCCCGGGTGTGTACACGGACGTTTGGTCGTTGCGATCTTGGGTTGCTGCTTGCGCGGAGGTGCCATGACTTGCACGGCTGTCCCGGAAAAAGCGCTTCGTCTGGTGAAGCGCGAACTATGCCGTTGCGCGGATTGTCGCGCCTTGCGCGCGGAAAACGCGCTTCTAAGGCGACAATTAGCCGAATCTGAGCTGCGGCGCGCACGTCGGATCCAGGTGCTGTGATGGTTACGGGCGGCGCTCCTTCGCCTGTGCTTTCCGAGGACGAAGTCCACGCCAGGCGAAAGCTCGCTGTGCGTTGGCTCGAATGGGCTTGTTGCCATGGCGAGATTGCCAAGGCGGACCCGCGCTACACAGCCGTAACTGAAGGGCGGGATAGGCGCCCAGCTGATCAGCTCGTCTATTCGTCGTGCGCCGATTTGGCACATTGGATGTACTGGCAGATCGGTGTCCGAAGTCCGTGGATCAATAGGGCGAAGCATCTCGGTTGGCGTGCTGGCGTGAACGTGAATAGACTATACCCTCGCCCGGTCGGCGTGAATCCTTGCGCCGCGCGTTGGGACGGACAGGAAATCGATGGCGGGGACGTGTTGATCGTCGGTACGGCGAGAGGGGAGAGATTGCATGTTGTATGCGTGGTGCACGAACGCGACGGGATGCTGTGCACAGCGCAATACGGCGTGTTCGGGCTGCGCGTCGGCGGGATCGGCGGTAGACTTGTGACGCGCTTGTGGGACCGGGTTCGTTTCGGCGCACGCAATGTGTTGGTGGTTTTGCCGCTAGAGCGCGTGTTGGTCGATGCCTATCAGCGCGGCTTGCTGTTGGATCCGGAGCAGATATGAATCAAGATCGAACCCCAACGCAAACCCCAGCGACTATCACGCAACTGGTCGCGAACACGCGCGCCGTCGAGTCGTTGAAGGGTACGGTGCTTGAACTCGTCGCCCGCACTGGGGCTGTCGAAGATCGCTTGGGACAAGTCGAGACCAGCATGGCTGTGTACACGACAGCAGCTAAAGCTGTCGTCGCCAGGCACCCAGTAACGGCGAGGCAAATCGCGGCTATCGCCACACTGGTTACAGCCCTGTCCGGGGCAATAGGGTCTTGGCAGATTGGGCGCCAGGCGAAGGCCGAAGCCGCTCAATCGGCGGCCGTTACGACGGAGCAGACGTACGACCGTCGTGCTGAGCGCGATCGGGATCAGGCGATCGCCAAGGCGGTCGAGGCACAGGCGGCGGTTGATCGGGCAATGTGGTCTGCCCGAGTCGAGTCCGCCAAAGTCGAAGTTGAGCGTCGGGCGAGCATGAGGCGACCGTGATTTGTTGCGCTCACCGCCGGTCGTGGTAAGCTCGGACTATGACCCGCCGCCTGAACCTAGGCCCATTGACGATCGTGCACGACGAGGGGATACCACTCGAAGTGCTCTGTCCCTCTGAGCAAGACGGGCTCCCCTCTGACGTGTGCGACGATTTGCTCGCTGCCCCCGCAGTGATCCGCCGGTGCGAACAGCACGTCGAGGACGAGCCGGTTGAGCTGGATTTCGAATGATCGCTTCTGCGCCGTGGGCGCAGCGCCTGGACGAGTCCGACGCAGATCACCGCGCAATGATGCGGTGGGCGGAGCAGGGTCCGGGACGGGGTCCGCCGATCGAGGGTGATCTGGCGCGGATCCACGACTGGCAACGCCGCGTCCGTGCGTGGGATCTCGCGCAAACCACGACCGGAGACCCGCGCAAAGATCTACTTGCCGCGTACGTGGACCTGTGTCAGGTTGCTCGGGTAGCCATGGGACTGACCCTTCAGCAGATCCTAACGGACCCGCTATCCGTGCCGTTGCCGGATCGGATGCGCTTGACGGAGCTCGCGGCGCGGCTGCCGGCACTCGCCCAAGGGCTTCCGACGGAAACGCATGTACACCTGCACGAAACAATCCCAGACGACGTGGCTGAGCAGATTGCGGATGTTTTTGCTCGCGCGCGGCGTGAGGGGCTACTCTTGGAGCCGAAATGAACCCGCTGCTATTTCTGGATTTCGAAACAACTGGGTTGAACCCACATGTACATCTCCCCCTCGAGGTCGGGGTGTTCTGCGATTCGTCGGGCGTCCAGACCGAGGCACATTGGCTGCTCGCGGTGGACGTGGCTGATGCCCTCGCCCGGGCAGACGAATTCGTGCAGAACATGCACGCGGAGTCAGGGCTCTGGGATGATCTGCTCGCGCCGCCGGCGGACGAGCCGCTGATTGAGCGAGCCGCGCTGGAAGGCACTCTTTGCGCGTGGTGGGCGCAGTACGCGCGTGAAGCCGCGCCGAAAGGGCGAAAACCGTGGATCGCGGGGTGGAATCCGGCGTTCGACTTGGGTTGGCTGCGCGTGCACGCGCCTAGTTTTGCGGCGGTTTGCGACTACCACACGTTCGATTTGTCCACGCTGAAGCAAACTTGCCGTGCGGTCTACCCGGGCGAGGTCGGTCCGACGCTGGACGCTCGCGGGAGGCATCGAGCGCTGAGTGACTGTCGATCGGCGGTGGCGTATTGGCGGTGGTATCGCTCGCACGTCATGAGTCCGTACGGACGCAACGCCGGGGGTGGCGCGTGACCTGCCCGACTTCTCCGTGCTGGGCGCTGGATGGCACGACGCGCGTGTTCGTCGTGGCTGCCCGCGAGCGCGTGCCTGCGGTGGCTGCATGGTTTGGATCTGCGTGTGTGCTGCCGGCCGATTGGGTGCACTTCGAACCCTTGGATTTTTGGTGGGGGATCGCATGACCGCGCTTCTTTACGAGAGTTCACGGGCGCTGGTTTTCCACGGGCGCTGGCAGGAAGTCCTTCCGATCGTCGGGTCCGTGGACGTCACGATCACGGATCCCCCATACAGCGAGCACGTCCAAGAGAACATTCGCTCGGTCGACACACGCGGCTCCGTCCGAGTGCGCAAATGGGATTGCGATTTCGCATCCTTGTCGGATTTCGAGCACGTGCCTGCGTTTCTTGCCGCGACGGCGCGGTGGACGCTCTGTTTTTGCGCGCTCGAACAATTTGGGGATTACTTGCGAGCGGCGGGCGGACAGTGCTCGGCGAAAGCCCCCGGGGCGCAGTACGTGCGGTCTTGGGTGTGGCGAAAAATGCAAGCCGCGCCGCAGCTTTCCGGAGATCGTCCGGCGAATTCGTGCGAGGGGATCGCGGTGATGCATCGCCCTGGAAAAAAGCGCTGGAACGGGCATGGGCAGCATGCGTGGACGGACTTGGAGCGGGAGGAATTCGCGGATGTGGGCGTGGACAACTCTTGCCAATTCGGGCGCATCCGCGGGCGCGAGAAGTTGCACCCCACGGAAAAGCCTCCTCCCCTTTGCGATCATCTCGTGGCAAAATTCTCCGAGCCCGGCGAGGTCGTCGGGGACTGGTACTGCGGGTCTGGGCAGATCGCGTGCGCGGCCATCCGCGCCGGCAGATGCGCCGTGGCGTGTGACTCGGATCTTCGGTGGGCGGAGCACTCCGCGCGAGCGGTAGAGGCCGCAGAGCGTGGTCTTGCCGGTTGAAATTGAATTCCTACGCGCGGCTGGACCCGCTGCGTACGCTCGCGTTTGCGGGCTGGACGCCGGCGGGTTGCACCGATTCATCGGATTGTTTTGGCGCGAGGCCGGGGAGCAGGGCGAATTCATTCCGAATTGGCATTCGGAGGCGATTTGCCAGGCGTTCACGTTCGCCACGTTCCGTGGCATCGAGTATGGCAAACCCGAGGTCGATCGGGTGCCATCCGCGCTTCCGGAGCTGGTGATTAACACCCCACCGGGGTCGAGCAAGACTCTGATTACCGAAGTGTTTGGTCCAGCCTGGGTGTGGACCTGGGACCCAGGGCACCGGTTCATTTGCGCCACGTTCGACGATACCCTCGCGCATAATGTCGCGCGCAAGTTCCTGCGGCTCGTGCAATCGGAGATCTATCGGACGTGCTTTCCGCATGTGCGCTTGATGCGTTCGCGCTCAGCTATTCGCGAAATCGAAAACACCTTAGGCGGGCGCCGGTACGCTGTGCAGCTCGGCGGAGGGATCACCGGGCGGCATTGCGAGACCTTGATCGGGGATGACTTGATCAAGCCGGCAGACGCACGCGCCGGCTTGGTGGGACCGCAACTTGATTCCGCCTGGGAAACTTGGCAAGGCACGTTCCGTACGCGCAGGATGCCCGGGGCGGCGACGATTATGATCGCGCAAAGACTTGCCGCGGGGGATCCCCCTGAGCGGATGCTGGATGCCGGCGCAGAGCACGTGTGCATTACTGCGCAGTACGTGCCTGGTTGTTCGTGGGACCGCGGATGCCCGAGCTTGGGTCCGTATGATCCGCGCTCCGTGCCGGGCGAGTCGTTTTGCTCGGAGCGATTTCCCGATGCAGACCTCGCAGCACGACGGCGAGATATGCCGTCCGAGTACGAAGCACAATACCAGCAGAACGCCACCCCGGCGAAGGGAGCATTTTTCGAGGAAGGCTGGTTCCACACTTGGGTCGACAAGCCTCCGGTCTGGGAATGCGAGATCGTTCAGTCCTGGGATCTTGGGTTCGACGGGACGCGCAACCCCGAAGCCGCGTCGCGCGTGCACGGAGCGCTTTGGGCTCGACACAAGAGCCGGTATTTGCTGCTGGACGAGGTCATCGGGGTTGTGAATTATCCAGGAACGAAGCGTCTGTTCTGCTCCGCGCAAGCCCGCTCCGGGTGGGAACGCTCGGGGGCGATCTTGATCGAGGCGAAGGCAAACGGACCCGCTTTGCTGGCGGAGCTTCAAGAAGACGTGGAACTCATGCGAGCAATCCACGGGATCCCCGTGCTCCCGGTCGTGCCGCAGGGGTCGAAAGAAGACCGTGCGCGGCGCCACTCGGCGAAGGCTGAGTCCGGACAGATTTGGCTTCCGACAGCAGACGTGCTACCCTCCGTGGCGGAGTTCCGCTCGGAGCTGGTGAAATTTCCCAAGCAAAAGCACAATGATCGGGTTGATACTACGACTCAGGCTCTTGATCGGCTTGCCGCGCACGGCGGGCAGTGGGACGCCTGGGTGAAAGCGGCGGAGAATCTATGAGCAGGCGGCAAAACCGAGCGCGATCGGACGGATATCCTAGCCCCGCCCCCACACGCGCGGATGGGCACCCCCGGCTGATTGTCGACGGCTGGATCGACACGGTCCGCGGGTTCGGGGACGCGGACAGCACCACGCAAGGGTTCCAGAAGCGGGACGAGCTGACTGCGGACGTACTTGAGGCTCTGTACGAGCAATCGTGGCTTGCACGCACGATAGTGCAAGCCCTCCCCGAAGACGCTATGCGTCGGCGCCCGAGCGGTCCGACGCCGGAGCAGTGGGCACGATTCGACGAGTTGAATCGGCACGAGGCGTACGAGCAGGGCGTGCTGATGCAGGGGCTCTGTCAGGGGCGCGTGTTCGGTGGGGCAGCGATTCTATTGGGGTTCGCGCAAGGAAGCCCTACGGAGGAGGCGCCCGAACCCGGCCCCGGCGCAGACCTGGTCTGGCTGGATTCCGTGCCGTGGGGGAGCCTGACCGTGGTGGCGCGAGAGACCGACGCCAATTCTCCGCGGTTCGGGCTGCCGTTGGTCCTCCGGGTGTCGGGGGATCATCCGCGAATGGGGCTTGAGTTTCACGTGTCGCGATCGATTCTGTGTGGGGGCGCGTCGCGAGCGTGCACGCGGCGCCAACAGAACCCGCCGTGGTTGTCGGTGCTCCAAGCCGTGTACGAGGAGCTCCTAGCGTACGGGATGAACTGGAAGTCTGTGGACGCTTTGCTTGCCGAGGCTTCGATGGGTGTGTTCAAGATGGCGGGTCTCGCGGCGGCCGCTGCGCGCGAAAACGAAGCCGGCTTCAGGGCGCGCCTCGCGCTGCTTTCGACGGGGAAGTCGACGGCGCGCACGATCTTTCTCGACGCGAGCGCACAGGAGGAGTTTTCGCGCACGGAAGTTTCGTTCGCGGGACTCTATCAGATCGTGGACAAGATCATGATGCGTGTTGCGGGTGCCGCGCGGATGCCGCTCACGCGCCTGTTTGGGCGGGAACCCGCGGGAATGAACGCGACAGGCGAATCCGACCTCTCGCAGTGGTACGATTCCTGCGAGTCCTACCGGGAGCAATCCGTTGCTCCGAAGTTCGGGCGCCTGATCGATCTGGTTGCGGGCACGCATGTGGAGCTCGAGTGGCCGTCGCTTTGGCAGGCGTCGGCGAAAGAGCAGGCCGAAACGCGCAATATGCTGCTAGCGGGGGACGCAATTCTCGTAGACAAGGGGATGGTAGATCCCTTGTCCGTGCTCGAATCCCGTGCGAAGGACAAGACTCTCGGCCTCGACGTGGACGTGGCGGCGGAGCGGCGGCTCGCGGAGGAAGCCGCCGCGCAAGAGGAAGCTGCGCGTGAAGCCGGGCTTGCCGCGCTAGCGCAGAAACCCGCCGAACCTGCGGATGTTGACGTCGAGGGCGAATGACCCGACGCCGTCGCGTCGTGCGCGGGCGTGGTGTGCCTCGGGGCGCGATTGCGCTCATGCGCCGGGCGTACTTGCTCGTCCTGAAAGCAGCGCATGAAGAGACGCTTCGCGCGCACGGGGTTGCCGCGCTTCCAGAGATCGACATACAAGACTCAGCGAAACCACACGTCAAGGTCCCCGAGGAGGTGCTCCGTCTGGTCGAGCGCGCGACGCGCACGATCCAAGCGAGCGCGGACGAAGCCCTACAGAAAATCCCTGGGATTTCCGCTGCAAGGGTCGCCGGCGGGGAGAACCTCGTGCGCGCTTTCCGCAAGCGGAACGTCGCTTTGATCCGCACGCTCGCGCAAGAGCACCTCTGGGCCGTGACGGACGTGCTCGCAGAGGCAGGGAATCTGCACACGAAAGGCCTGGCCGAAGCCCTGCACGCGGTCACGGAGCAGCACGGGATTTCCGCTCGCCGCGCGGAGTTCTGGGCTGTTGACCAGACCCTCAAGCTGAACGCGAACGTGGTCGAGGCGAAGCATCGCTCGCTCGGAATCGTGGAGTACAAGTGGCGGACGTCTCGGGATTCCGCCGTGCGCGAGACTCACGCGGAGCTCGAGGGGATGGTCTTCCGGTACGCCGATCCCCCCGAGACCGGCACGGGCAGGCACAATCCGGGGGAGGACTATCGATGCCGGTGTCATGCGGATCCGGTGCTCCCGGCGGCGGGGAAGGCGAAGCCCCGCACCACCCGCGCCTAGCAAGTCCCGTGCCAACCCCGCTTGACGCTTGGCATGGTTCGTGCTAGGGTTGCGAGGTGATCGTCGATACAGCCCAAATCGGCTCGACCCGCTCAGCTCCTGGCGGTGGGCTGATCGTGTCGGCTCGGATCGGCAGGTCGGGTGTGCAGGTGTACCGGCGCCCGGACGGCTCGACCGTCCGGGCGTTCCGGCCAGCAGACGAGGTGCGCGGGGCGAATTTCGCCGGCGCCCCGGTGACCGTCGGACATCCCTCGGGCGGTGTCACGCCGGTGACCTATCAGCAGCACGCCGTCGGACACGTCCAGACGCAGGACTCGAATCTCGAGCGCGTGGGTCGACACGAGTATGCGCGTGCGGAAATCCTACTCGCCGCGGCTTCCGCGATCGAAGATGCGCGAAGCGGGAGGATCGGAGAGTGCTCGTGCGCGTATTCGTGTGATCAGATTTGGGGCGCTGGGATCGCGGACGGCGAAGAATATGACGTCACTTTCAAGGCGATCGTCCCGAATCATGTGGCGCTCGGACCAAAAGGGTTTGCGCGCGCCGGAGCCGAGGCGCGTATTGTGGTGGACGGCAACGACGGCGATTGGGTTTTAATTGAAGACGCCCCCTCTAGTGAGAATTATCCGCGCCAAGAGCGCGACGGAGCAGACATGGATCAAAAGGAACACGACCTGCTGGTCGCGGATCACGCGGCCCTGAAAATCAAGTATGACGCCCTTGTGGCCGAGCATGAGGCCCTGAAGGGACGCGCCGCTGCGGCTGACGGCAAGCTCGCGACGCTGCAAGCACATGTCGACAGCCTGCCCAAGGCGATCGCGGACGGCGTTGCTTCCGAACTTGCGTTTCGTGAGGCTTTGCGCGGCCGCTTGCCGGCGGGCTACGATGCGACGGGCAAGAGTCCGCGCGCGTTGAAGATCGCCGCGATCAAGCACGCGCAGCCCAAGGCAGAGATCGCGGACTCCGCGTCTGACGAGTACGTCGACGCTTACTTCGCTGCGACAGCGCCGGCGGTTACTGTGCACGACCACAACACAGACGTCCGCACCGAGGTGCAGGACGCCAAGCCTTCGAGTTACGAAGCCCATATGCGCGCCGAAAGCGCCCGCCTTTTTTCGGGGAAATGAACATGGCACTCTACACTGAAAGTCAGATGACTCCGCGCCGCGGTACGAAAGCTTCGGTGGATTGCGATTCGTCCGCACACATGCTCGACGCGGCAGTGCTGGCTGGGCTGATCGTCGTGCCCGGAGCCGCAGGCGACTCCGCCAAGCTGCCGGCGTCCGATGCGGACATCCCGAAGGCTCTGGGCGTGGTCGCGTACGACCAGGCTGCTCAGCCGACGTCCGCGAGCTACGATTTCGCTGCCGGTGAGGTCGCCGAGGTCGTGTACCGAGGCGATGTGTGGGTCGTGTGCGAGGACGCAATCGCAGCCGGCGCGCAGGTGTACCTGCGACACACGGCGAACGGTGCCGGCAAGCTGCAACCTGGTGCTGTGTGCGCGGCAGACGACACTACGTACACGGCGCTTCTCCCCAACGCCCGGGCGCTCGCCGCGTCCAGTGGCGCGGGCGTGATCAAACTCCGAGTCAACTTCCCCTACGGCGCGGCCGCGTAAGGACCGAGGTAGAGAATGTCCAGCACGATTTACAGCGAGCAACTAAAAGCGGTCGAACAAGCCCGGATCCAAAAGACCAGGCCGAATAAGTTCCGCCGGATTCTCCCTGTGTCCGGTGGCTATCCGTCGTGGGTCACCACGATCGAGACGTCGGTCATCGCCATGCAGGGGGCGCGGCCCGTGCTGCTCGGCAACGGCGTTGCAAAAAACCTCCCGCGTGCGAACATCGACAAGACTCGCGCGACGATCGGGGTGCTCAAATTCGGCTACTCCTACGGGTATACGGATGACGAGGTCATCAAGTGCCAGCGCGAGCAGATCGAGCTGCCCAGCACTCTCGCCGTCGGAAATTCCCAGCTCGTGGAGAGCTTCCTCGATGAAATCGCCGCTGGCTACTACCTGACCGGCACTGGCTGGGGGCACACTGCCGGCAGCGCGTCGGACCAATACCCTGCGCTTGGCCTGCAGGGGCTGCTCAATCATGCGTCGGTGACGATCCTCACAGCAAGCACGAAGGCCTCGGGCGGTACCGCCTGGACGTCGGCCACGTATGAGGAAATCAAGCGCGACGTTTCCTACGCGATCGGCGCGGTGTACGACGACACCCTAGAAAATCGCGAGGCAA
Source organism: Candidatus Omnitrophota bacterium (assembly GCA_023227925.1). Classification (GTDB taxonomy): domain Bacteria; phylum Omnitrophota; class Gorgyraeia; order Gygaellales; family Profunditerraquicolaceae; genus JALOCE01. The sequence goes on along the minus strand of JALOCE010000020.1, from coordinate 3,532 downwards.
ATCTCATCGTGCTTCCGCCCGCGCGGTACCGGTTGCTGGTCGAGTCTAAGCACCCGGTGTCCGAGCGCTCCGTGCTGCGCAGCCTCCAGGAGGACTTCCCTGGGTTGCGTTTCGAACAGTGGCAAAAGACCGCGACGGCGGATGCCGCCGGCACAGGTCCGCGCATGCTGGTTGCAGCTACGGGCGAAGACGTTGCTCGGATGGTTCTGCCGCGCGAGCTCACGGACGAAGCGCCGATGCGCGTCCCCTTCGGCTGGGAGATCCCCCAGCAGTTTTCGACCGCTGGTGTTCTGATCGAGGACCCGAAGGCCCTCAAATACGTGGACGGAATCTGAGGCAAGCATGACGACCATTCCTAGCGCCCCGGCGCAAATCACTATTGGCTCTTTAACGTCTGCGGCCGTAGAGATTGCCGCTGTTAACGCGGAGCTTGGAGACTACACCGGTGGCGGTGGGGCCGAGGCTTCGGTTGCGGTCGGGCTCGTCCAGGCCGAGACGGATATCGGCGCTCTGGAAACCGCTGTCGGCACGTACGGTGGTCTGGCGGATCTTTCGACGGACGTCGCGGCTGCCCTGGGAGATATTACCGACCTGGAAACGGCGGTCGGCACGTACGGCGGCGGGGACGACCTTTCGACGGACGTCGCGGCCCTGCTAGTGGATGCGAGCTCCGCCGCGGATCGGCTGGTCCTCCCCCTCGGGGCGTTCCGGCTGTCTACAGGGGCAGCGATCCCGGCGTTCGCCGACGGCTCTGCTGATGGCTTCACGCCCACGGCGAGCAAAGCCCAGGGGATCCGTTGGAACGATGACGGCACCGCGATCATCATGAGCGAGGGGCAGATCCCTGCGACCTGGGACGATGCCGTCGCTCTGACGCTCCACTGCGAGGGAGCTCGCGTGGGCGCAGCGGACGTCACCACGACTCTGACGGTCACTCTGTACGAGAGCCCCGTCGGCAGCGCGTATGACGTGGACGCGGACGCCGGCGGGTCCACTACGGCGTTCGACGGGTCGACCACGGTCGTCACGGACGAGACGCTCACGGTTGCTGCGGGTGCCCTTCGAGCTGGGAAGAAATTCTCGATCACGATTACCCCCGACGCAAATCTCGATTCGGACGATTTCATCCTGACCAGTGTGTACCTGGTCGGCACGCGCGTCCCGCGTGTTGCGTAACCCGAACACGAGGAGCCTATGACCCAACAGATCCCTTCGACAGAGACCGAGCGAGTCACGTTCGCGGAACCGCTGTGGCTCGTAGAGATCAAGCGCGACGGCGCCGAAACCCGTAAGGCGATCGGCGCCCTTGCCGTGCGCGTGGAAGCTTTGCTCGCGGCGCTCGACGTCCCCACTGCCCCTCAGAAGTCCGCTCCTCCGGCGAAGCGATGAACCCCACCGAATTCGCCACCCTGCACCCGGAGTTCCGCCCGACCGTCGCGGTTGAAGCGGACTACGTGACCGCGGTTCTCGCCGCGGTCGAGGTGCGGGTGTCGGATTCGTGGGCCGACGAGCGGGAGGAGATCATCGCTCTCGAAGCCGCGTCCACGATCGCGCAATCGCCGCTCGGGCGAGCTGCGCAGCTTTTGGACAGCGACGGCGAGTCGACCTATTCGCGTGAGCTCGCGCGGCGATACGCAGCGCACGCCTACGCTTACGCGAGGATTGCATGAGCACGGTCACTGTCCGGCAACGTCAGCCACGCTACCCGAGCGATGTCCGTGTGCGCGTGGGCTGCCTTGAACCCGGCACTCCGCACGAGGGAACCGAGCTCACTACGGGAGAGCTTTTGGAGATCCACGAATTTGGTAAGGGGCATGTGCCGGAGCGGTCCGTGGTGCGCGCGTGGTTTGATCTCCACCGCGCCGAAGCCGAGGCGAAAGCCTTGGAGCTCATGACCACGCACGGCCCCGCGCGCGGTGCGGAGCTCTTCGCTGTGTGGGCCGCGGCAAGCATGCGGAACCGAATCACTGAAGGAATCGATCCGCCGCTCGCGCCCGAGACGATCGCGCGGCGCCTGGCGCGCACCCCTTCGCGCAAAAAGGCCGCGAACACGAAATTCAAAGGGACGCAGGGACCGACTGGCGACCTTTCGTTTACTCCCCTGATCGATCGTGGGATCCTCAAATCATCGATCGTCGGGGACGTCGAGGTCGCGCCATGACGTGGGCGCTATTCCGCGCCGGAGTGCACGACGCAGTAGCCCTCGCCGGAGGACTGCACACGGACGCTGTCGTCTGGGGTAACGCAGGACAGACCATCGCACCCACGCTTGCGCGGTTGTTTTTGACCGCTGTCGCGCAACCCGCGCCTACGCGCGAGTCCCGCACCGAAGTGCCGGCTGGATACTCCTTGTCCCTTTCGACTATGCGCGAGTGCACCGTCCAGGTTCGGGTCGAGACGATTCACTGTGCGGTCGCGGGCGAAGCCGCCGAAGTCGCTGCGCGGATCCAACTCGGTTTGGATCTCCAGTCCGTGCGCGCTGTGCTCGAGGCCGCAGGGCTTGTGGTGATTGAGGCACTCGACCTTTCGGATTTCTCGTTCAAGCGTGGAGATCACATGGTTTCCGCGCACGCTTTCGACCTTCGCGTGCGTTGGGTGGAGACTCTTGCGGATCCGACTCCGATCGGTGTGATTGAGCACGTCGAGGTCTCGGGCACGGCAGACGATATCGCAATCGGACCTGATACGGTCCCGGAGCTAGAAGCATGACTGACGTAGTAACATCCACGATTTCCGTGTTCGATTCGGCGCCAGCGCAGGCGAATTTCGGCACTCCCCTAATCCTCGCGTACCACACGAACTTCTACGGCGTGCGCGAGTACGACGCGGATCCGTCTGGTTTGGTGGCGTTGGTAGCAGATGGTTTTTCGGAGACCTCAGCAGCCTACCGCAAAGCAAGCGCGATCTGTGCGCAGACGCCGCACTGCTCTACGTTCAAGATCGGCACTCGCGCGGCCCCGAACGCGCAGGTCTTGGAGCTCACGCCGCTTTGGACGACTGTTGGGCGCACGATCTCCCTGACAGTCGATTGCGCTGGGACGTCTACTGATGTCTCGTACGCGCCGGTTGCGGGGGATACGGACGCGGACATCTGTGCTGAGTTGGTCTCTGCCATCCACGCTCTAGCTGGTGTGTGGGCTGTGGATGGGACGACTAAAGTGATCGTTGGCCCGGATTCGCTGGACGAACGGGTCTACCTGAAGGCTGTGGTCGGACTCGCTGTGGCCGACGTGTCCGCGAACGCCGTGGGTTCTCCGCAGGCGCTCACGCTCATGCCCCAAGCTCCTGGTGGCGCGGGGATCGTCTATTCGTGCACGATTGTGTACGCCGGAACCGCGACCGCGATTTCGTATGAATCGCTAATCGATGATGATCAGAACAAGGTCACGATCGCTCTCGAAGATCTGATCGAGGCCGTGACCGGTATCGACTCCGAGGTTGTGGAAGGCACTGGAGATACAGACTACGTGGACGTCGCACAGACCGCGGACGACCCGCTCACCCCGATTTACATCGTGAACGTTTCGGATAC
>JALOCE010000146.1 GCA_023227925.1 Candidatus Omnitrophota bacterium | reverse complement strand
ATCCGTCCTTTCGAAGATCTTATTGGCTATATATGAGGGAGAATCTTTATCCTTTATCTTGAGCCACTGGATACGCTTATCTTTCCTGAACCAGGTCAATTGCCTTTTGGCATAATAACGGGTATTACGCTGCATTAATCCTTTAGCAGCATTTAAATCATATGCACCGCAAAAAAAGCCTTTTAATTCTTTTATCCCTATGGCATTAGAAGCAGTCCGGCTTAAATTTAATTTTAAGAGTTTTTTCACTTCTCTTACTAATCCTTGCCTAAACATCTTTTCTACGCGCGCATTTATCCTTTTATACAGAGCCTCTCGCTCCATATCCAGGCAGAATATCCTGATGTCGTATTTATCGCCCAGGCCTTTTCTTTCCCTCTGCAGTTGAGAGATCGGCTTACCGGTAACGCGAAAAACCTCCAGGGCCCTAATGATCCTCCGTGCATCATTAGGATGGATCTTTAGCGCGGCAAGCGGATCCACTTTTTTTAACTTGCGGTAAAGATAATCACTACCGCACTTAGCTGCTTCTTTTTCTAAGCGCCCGCGTATTTTTTTATCATCGGCTTTTACCTTGAATATACCGTCGACCAACACCGACATATACAGCCCTGTGCCACCGACAAAAAGCGGGACTTTGCCTTTCTTAATAATCTGGTTGATCTGCTTTATTGCCTGAACGCGGTAGCGGGAAACATTATATTCTTTGCTTGGGTTGACTAAATCAATCAAATGATGCGGGATTTTTTTCTTCTGGGCCGAAGAAAGCTTGGAAGTCAGGATATCCATGCCTTTGTAAATCTGCATGGAGTCGCAAGAGATTATCTCTGCGTTTAATTTCCTGGCAAGATATAACGCAGCTTGGCTCTTACCTATTGCCGTCGCCCCGACAAGAAAAATAATTTTTTCTCTCATTTTTTCAGGCCTTGCCGTTCTCTTTCGATCATCACTATCTCTTCGCTGCGCCAGCGGTTGATTTTGTCCAATGCAATGAGAAACTGCTCATCGGCTTCTTTATAATTTCCTTCCGCCTTATAAGCCCTGCCCAGCTCAAAATGCGTCTCTACATTTTCAGGGTCCAACAATACCGCCTTTTCTAAAATAACCTCAGCCTCGCTAAAACGCTTCTCCTGATTATATAAGAAACCCAGGTTGTAATAGGCATCCACGTAAAGAGGGAAAAGCCCGACCAGTTTCTTAAAATTGTCTTCCGCCACTTTAAAATTCTGTAAATAGTAATTCGCGATCCCGAAAGAGAGTATAACATAGCGGTTATCCGGCTGGATATAGTCTGCCAGTTTTAGCTCCTGGATCGCGCGAAGATAATCTGCGTTATCAATAAGCCTTTGCGCTCTATGAAAATGGCTAAAAAACCCTCCATAGCTTTTTGCCGCGGCAATAGTTTCATTATTTTTAAAAAAATCGTGGCTAGTAATGAGAAAAAATAGCAGTAATGCTGCGCATAGGATCCCGAGCTTAAAGAATCTCTTCTCTTTGACTGTTTGCCATAACGTAAAAATCCCGAAAGAAGCAAAAATAGCGAAAAAAGGCACGAGGCCAAGACGATACCTGCTGCTTACAAAAAATAAGATAATGGTCAATGACAATATAATGACGGCAAAATAAAGAAGCGCTGCCTGTTTGAACTTTCTTAAGCCCAAAAACATACCCAGGAGCGCAAATGGCAATAAAAACTTTAAATCCAAAAGCATCACCCTAAAAATCCTGATCTTGTCTTTAATAGAGTAATACTCTAGATCATGAACGGATTCTTGCGAATTGAATAAGTAATTGATCTTCCTTAAGATCAATTTTACATATTCTTTGGGATTATTTTTTATATAGGTTAGGGATTTTTTGAACCAAAAAGCGGATACCTCGGAAGCCTTTAGCCTCCTCCCGGACTCTGTATTAGCTATAATCCTGGCATCCCTGAACATATCCTCCTGATTCAAGGCAAGGTTTGCAGGGCAAAAGAATGTTCCGGTACTTTCGGGATTATTGCCCAGATAATAATTTATTCCTATGTTGGCGGCAATTAAAACTTTGTCTTTAGCTACCAGGTAATTCCTTAAGCTTACCGGTCCTATCGTTATAACAAGGCCGGCGATGAATAAAAAAAGGCAATATGATAATTTGGCAAAATCTAGTTTTCTCTTCCAAAGGATCCAAAACACAGCCAAAATACCAAAGGCTAATATGTTGGCCTGGGCAAGCGTACTTATTCCTAATAACGCACCCGCCCAAAATAACTTCTTTTTTTTAAAGACATCCTGGATGTTAAGTAAAAGAAGGAAAAATAACAAATTCAAAAACAAAGAAAGCGTATTGTACATAAGCAGGCTGTCATAGAATACGAATAGGCCGTAACAACTGGAGAGCAGGCCTGCGATAAACCCTACTTTTTCATTAAAAACCTTTTTGCCTATAAAATATATCAAGACGCTGTTAACCGCGCCCAATATATATTGAAAAAAATAAACAACGGCAATGCTGTCTTTGAATAACTTTAACAAAAAAGCTAAAAAATAGGCATAGAGCGGCCATTTCATAAAAGTATGGCTGCCTAAAATATCGCCGCTTGCTATATCCTTTGCCCATAAGAAATAAGAATAGCTGTCGGAGTATGGCAAAACAGGATAGATAGCGCTATTTTTATAGTCCGCAAAATACGCGATCCTAAAAAGAATAGCAAGAAGAAAAATAACGCATATAAAGAGGATCTCTTTTTTATCGATTGAATAACGGGAGGTAATCATTAAGTTTCTAGGGGATAATATTTGTAGGATAACCTTCCAGGGATAACTTGTTCCTGATCTCGGCTGCTTCTGAACGTGATTTTAACCTGCCGACCCTTACCCTGTAAACCTTCTTTCCATCCGCATCTGCTTCTTCTGAGTAAGCATCATAACCTTTGTTGATCAACCTGTTACAGAGGTTATTGGCATTAGTCGGGCTGGTGAATGAGCCGATCTGCACCGTATAAAAACCTGAAGAATTATCTAGTTCTTTATTCAGGCTTGTTTCTAAACTCAAGGGGAAGTCTTTTTTCAACTTGCTAAGATAACCATTGCCCTCATCCACGTTGCCTTGTTTGAAGGCACATTGGCTTAAGCGGTAATAGACCAATGGCGTAAGCTGGAGGCGAATATGGGTGTTAAGAAGCTCTGCATAGTAAGCCCTTGCCTTATCATAATCGCCTCTCAAGAAATAAGTATCGCCTAAACCAAGCCTTGCCTCTGGTTCTAGAGCGCTATCTTTAAATTCCTTCAGGATTATCTCAAAGATATCCGATGCGCGCAGGTAATTGCCTTCCTTAAGATAACTCATGCCTAAAATATAATAAAGCTCGTCTGAACCTGCGCCATGCACTTCTTGAGCTAAAAGCTTTTCGCCTTCTGCTATAGCCAGCTTATATTCGCCATTTAAGAAATAGATCTTAGGTTTATCGACATCTAAGCAATATCCTCCTTGCCAGACGCAAAGAATAAACCAGATACTAAATAGCGCTAAATTAATTATTCTTCTTTGCATTTTTTATTTTGGAAATACCCTTTTGTAAATCGAGTATAAGTTTGTGACGCTTTTCTTTTTCTTCTTTTGCTACATCATCAGGTAATTTCGCTGCCCCGGTATCCGGCCGCGGTGAATACTTAAATATAAAAGCCGCATCAAACACTACCTCTTTGACCAAATCATAAGTATCCTGGAAATCTTTTTCGGTTTCCGAAGGAAAACCCAAAATTATATCCGTAGTCAGGGCTCCTCCCTTTACAATCTTACGATAATTATCTGCTAGCTCCAAGTAATATTTTCTGGTATAACCGCGGTTCATCAGTTTGAGTATCC
>JALOCE010000145.1 GCA_023227925.1 Candidatus Omnitrophota bacterium | reverse complement strand
CTTAAGGCGCGCGCCGTAGATAATTCCCAATTGGATTTCCATCCCGAATGCTTGATCGGCTGGTTATCGGTATGGCCTTCTATGCCGACGTTTAACTGCGGCACGTTATCTTTAAGCACAACGGCAACTTTATTTAAACTGGTATAGGCTACCTGCCTTATCTTGGCCTTACCTGAATCAAAGAGGATATCCGCGACAAAAGTAATCACCAGGCCTTTTTCCATCATCTGTAATTTCACCTGTTTATCATCGATTTCCTTCTTCAGGCTCTCTTCAAGGAGCTTCTTGGTCTGGGTCAATTCATCCAATTGCTGCGATAACTCCTCGATTTTCTGCGCGTCCGAACGCCTGCCGGTCTGGAAAATAAATGTGCATCCCGATAAAGCCACGCTGGTAAAAATTATCAATCCAAATTTTAAACTGTTCATTTTCATTCTACCTTCTCCTTCTTTCTTATGGAAGTCTAACTATAACACAATCAATAAGTTTAGTCAAGAAAAATAGTTTCTTCGCGGGATGAACCTACGGAAATCATAGAGATTTTTGTATTCAAAACGTCTTGCAAAAAAGACAGATAATTTTTCGCGTTTCCGGGCAGCTGACGATATTTTTTTGCCTTTGTTGTCAGGCTATCCCAGCCGGGCATCTCTTTATATATAGGTAAGGCATTGCTTAAGACCTCGAAATCATAAGGGAACTCACGGAATTTTTTACCTTTATATTTATAGCCGGTGCAGATCTTAATGTTTTTAAGATTATCCAATATATCCAGTTTCATTATGGCTAATTCCGAAATACCGTTTAAGAGGACTGACTCTTTTACCATCACCGCGTCGAACCATCCGCACCTGCGCGGCCTGCCGGTAGTGGCGCCGAATTCATTTCCTTTATTGCGCATAAATTTATCGAAGGCCGGAGGGAATTCGGTGGGGAATGGCCCTTCGCCGACCCTGGTAGTATAAGCCTTGGCTACGCCGATGACCTTATCTATCTTTACGGGAGAAACACCCGTGCCTATCGTGGCGCCGCCGGCAGTGGTCGAAGAAGAAGTAACAAAAGGGTATGTCCCGAAATCGATATCCAGGAATGTGCCCTGCGCCCCCTCGAAAAGTATGTCTTTCTTTTTATCTACGGCGTCATTCAATAAAAGATGGACATTGCAGATATATCCCGAAAGCGCCTTAGCATAATCCAGATACTCTTCATAAATTTTATCGAAACTGAAACCCGGATGATCGTAGACTTTTTTGAAGATCTCGTTTTTCTCTTTCAGGTTATCTTTAAGCTTGTCCCTGAAGACGCCCGGATTCAGGAGATCGACCATCCTTATCCCGCAACGGATGATCTTATCGGCGTAACAGGGGCCGATACCCCTGCCGGTCGTGCCTATTCTTTGCGTCCTCTTTGTCTCGCGCAGCTGATCCAGGATGCGGTGATACGGGAGGATCACATGGGCGAGGCTGGAAATTTTAAAGCGGCCGTCGATGTGTATTCCCGCTTTCCGTAAATCATTTATTTCTTTGATCAGCACCATGGGGTCTACCACGACGCCATTGCCGATACAGCAGATCTTTCCTTTGTGCAAAATCCCCGAGGGGATAAGATGAAAGATGTATTCCTTGCCTCCTGCCACGACGGTATGCCCCGCATTATTGCCGCCCTGATAACGCACGATGTAGTCGACCTTACGGGAAAGAATATCGATCATCTTGCCCTTGCCTTCATCACCCCACTGTGCTCCGACGATTACTATATTCATTTTTGGCTTACGGCTCCATGGTAAAAATTTTGCGCGCGATATCCGGGTATTTGGCGATAAATTTCAATTCATCATCCACCAGAGGCTTCTGGTTATGGACATTGGCGTAACGCACCAGTTCCAAAACTTTTGTCGCTTCTTCGTCATCGCGGAATTCAACCTCTAATTTTTCATAGACATTCCTGAAACCTTTGATACCCGAATATTCTCCTGCCGTGATCTTACGGCCGGTCTCGATTATCTCCGGCTCGCCCCGGCCTAATTCCTCATAATCGTAGAGTTCATAATTACGCCTGTCTTTTAATGCGCCGTCGGCATGGATCCCCGATTCATGCGCAAAGGCATTTGAGCCTACGCCCGGCTGGTTTATCGGTATGGGGACGCCAAAAGCATAAGAAGCATATTTCGAGATCTTCCAGGCCATCTTCAAATTTATTTTTTCATCTAAATGATAACCCTGCATGCCGCTGCCGTACTTCATGGCCAAGATCACGGAGACCAGGTCCGCATTGCCTGCGCGCTCGCCCATCCCGTTGACACAGGTATTTATATAGGCATCCACCCCGCAGTCATTAGCGGCTTTGGCGCCGGCGATGGAATTAGCGATCACCAGGCCCAGGTCATTATGCCCGTGGATTTCAATAGGCATTCTCACTACCTCGGCAAGCGACTTAATCCTCTCATAAATCGAAAAGGGAGTATCGCAGCCTAAGGTATCACAATAACGGATCCTGGATGCCCCTGCTTCTTTGGCAGCCAGGGCAAACTCAACCAGATAATCCATACGGGTGCGCGAGGCATCCTCGGCATTGACGCCTATAGCTTCAGCCCCCAGCTTAAGCGCATCCTTTACCGCTTCAGTCATCTCTTTGATCACCGAATGATGATCGAGCTTTCCTTTGAATTTATGGACGATCATCTGATCGGAAGTAGAAATAGATAAGTTAAGATGTTTTATCTGCGGCAATAATTTAAACGCCGTCTTCACATCTTCCCGCGTTGCCCTTACCCAGCCCTCCAGTTTTATCGAGGAAAGAGCGCCCTTTTTCGCCAGCTCTAAATTGGCATTAAGGTAATTTGTCTCATGGCGCGTAACCGGAAATCCAAACTCCGACTGGAACACGCCCATATCATTCAGGTATATGTTTATCATCGTCTTCTGCAGCTTGGAGAGGCAGATCCGTGATGTCTGCACGCCATCACGATTGGTCACATCGATAAGGTAAACTTTAGGTTTATTGCTCATTTATCACCTCTTTATTATTTGTTTTAATTCCGCCTTTGTAGGCGCTCTTTTAAAACCGAAAATCTCGTGGTTATCCAAAAGATAAGTAGTGCCGGACATAACTTTTATCTGGCGGTTCAAAGCGATGTTTTCCTTTAATAGCGACCTGCCTTCTTCGCCCTGGGCGCAGATCTTGATCTTATTTGTATCCAGCCCCTCTAAACAATTATCCCACCAGGAACTATTGATATCCCTGGCCCGGCAGCTAAGATAATCCATAAATTTTTCCGGATAGTATTTCTGGACGCAGACGCCGCGTAAACATTCTTCCACTTCCAGGTTGCCTCTTGCCGCATTAAACCCCTTGTCATCTCCCGCTATCAAAAAATGTATTACAGGTTTAAGGCCCCTGGCCGCCTCCAGCGTCTCCCGGGCATCCTTATCGTATAAACTGATAAACAAGTCCAGCCTGTTCTTCATGGGTTTTCTATCCAGGAAATAGGCGATACCGCCCACGTATGGCTTCAAAATATAAAAATCTTTCTTAAGCTCCAGGTTCTCTTTGTAATCCTGGAATTCCTTTTGCTTTTCGATATCTTTCCCTAAAATAAAAGCCGGCAATGTGGTGATCCCGAGGTCTTTGATGAATTTACCGGCCTTGGAACCGGGATAATCCAAATAAGAGATAACCAAACCGGGAAAAAGTTTCTCTAAAGAACCAGCCATACTTTTTGTCTGGCAGATCAGGCAATCACGCGGCGCTATGATATAAAGCGGGGCCTTCACTACTTCAGGAAAAACACAGGAAGAATCCATGCTGCCCGGATTTTGACATCTGCCGAATACATAGCCCTTCTTACAATTGTTATCTGAAAAACATTTCGGCAGGATAGATTGCATGCCGGGATCGTCCTTTATTTTATCTGAAAGGCGCAATTTCTCGGCCTTATAATCTGTTATTTTATTCCCGGTAAAGGTCA
>JALOCE010000144.1 GCA_023227925.1 Candidatus Omnitrophota bacterium | reverse complement strand
CACCGTCTTTTCTTTTTAATAAGTGCGGCTGGTATAAAAGCTTGGTGTCGCGTTTTTTCTTCTTTAAAGACTTAAATAAAATCGCTTCGTCAGTCACGATCCAGTTTATCCCGGCCTTGATTATATAAGGCAATATATGTTCACACACGGACTCTTCGGATGGCCACATTCCCTGGGGAGCTTTTCCGAACCTCTCCTGGTAAAATTTTACCGCGCTGTCTATCTGCGCCTTGACATCCTGATGATAGGAAAAATTATTTTTAGGCAGGATATTCTTCGGATTTGCTTCCTTGGCAGTGTTGGTATTATAAAGTAAAGGCAATATGGGATGATAATAAGGGTTAGCAGTTATTTCTATCTGGCCTGTGCCCATATATTCTTTATAGGTAGGGATAACCTCTTCTAATATTTTTAGCTGGGTATCTAAAACAACTTTTTTTTCTTCCTCGCTAAAGAACCTCGCCTTCCTGACGATATCCCTTAATTCCGTAATATTATTCCTAAAAACAGGGTCGGTCCATGCCAGGTTAAACCAAACCTGTAAATCCAGGTAATCCTGCTCGGTAAATTCCATCCCTTTTTGTTTTTTGAAATATAGTTCATAATAACGCGGGAAGAGGGAAATGACTTTATCTTTATTGATCGAGAAGAAATTTTTTAGGATGAATTCTTTGTCCTGGGCGGTTAACGCGGATGCGCTTTTATAGGAGAGTTCCAAAAATTTATCTTTGACGTTGCGGTTAGTGTAATCTTCGAGCTGTTCCACTAAAGACGGCACTAGATTAAAGGCCTGGTGCACTGAAGGGTAATTCTTCAGGATGCTGACCATATCCAGGTAGTCCTTAATGCCATGCAGCCGCACCCAGGGCGCATCTGACTCATGGGTCAGGAGGTCCTTATAATACGGCTGGTGCATATGGAAGATCAGCGCTAGATATAACATATTTTTTCTGCTAATAAAAAAGCCCTCGGAGGTATTACCCTCCAAGGGCTTTTTTATTACATAAGTTTGTTTAGAAAGTAACCTTCATTGAACCGATTAACTCCTGTGCGCTAGCCTTGTGAGGCCATCTGCCACCATCAACGTTGGTATCAACCTGATAACCGTCATTAATGGCTCTGCTTGGGCTAAATACACCGCCCATGAGCGAGAACTGCACATCTTCGGTATAATCATAGGTGACCGTAACATCAACTTCTTGGCCAATGAACCTCTCTTTACCCATTCTGAAGACTCTTGCTGTGGTAGAGCTATCAGCTATACCAGAAAGAACAGCAAGCCTTCCTTCAGGATATCTCTTAGCAAACCAAGATGCCACATAGTCAAGCTTTACTCCGATATCATCGGTAAGCTTGGCTTTACCTGACATAGCGATGCGATGCATATTGGTGTTTGCCATAATTGCATTCATTAAATGGCCATAGGTCTGGTCCTCAAACATCGGATCCCAACCTTTATAAGAAGTTCTACCTACTTTATCCCTACCTGCTCCGGATAAATAGGTATAATTACCGGTAATAGCCGGGCTATACTTGGTAAGCATAGAGATGTCTTTCAGGTCATATGTTGCTTCAGCCTGAAATGCAAAAGCACTACGCTTGCATGTTTCTGCTAGCTGATCTTCGCCGAAACCATCACCAGTAGATCTCATGTTGGGGTCAAATTTGGGATTGTAGGTACCAAACTGATAAGCGCCTTGAACATCAAGAGTCAAGTTCTTGATAGTTTTGTTTACTGCGCGCAGGCCAACGGTATTAACTTTGTCTGCTACATTTTTATTATTGGGGTCAAGAACGACAGAACCTTGTTGTTGAGCATCAAGACCATATACCCATGCTGCCTGGCTTCCTTTTATTTTGGAGAAGAAATATCCTTCCAAAGTAGTCTGCCTGCCCATATCATAAGCGGCATTAAGGCCCATCAGGGTAACATCATCATTCAAATTAGCTTGTCCCTCTTCAACCTTAGCATAAACAGCATCAATGACTAAAGGATTGTAATCCAAGGTTGCGCGAACAGCATCAAAGGACTTACGTGCACTTAAATCGCCTTCGTATAATGCTGTGGATACGGAATAGATATTGGTATCCGGGTCTCCAACTATAAGCCCATTGCCGAAACGCAATAACTGACGGCCTACAGTTAAAGTCAGAGGTGAATAGAGAAATTCTTTCATGGTCACATATGCTAAATCGATGTCAATTTTATTCTCTCTATTCGAATCATTGGTCCAAGCGCCTGTACCTATAGTAGCACCTGCGTTCGTACCAATATTTAAACCTATGTTGCCATTTCTGCCGCCATGGGTTCCGCCTTCACCGTTCCAAGGCCTCTCACTTAATAACCTGATGCTTGTAGAGACATTGTCCGTAAGGTCAGCATCCACGCGTATTCTGGCAATAGAAAGCACGTCTGCACTCTTATCAGCCCAGTTATTGTTTGCGGCTTGAGTTATACGTGCGCCAGAAGCTGGCTCTTTAGCTAAATCAAGGTTAGCACGCCCAACACCCATGACGGTGAGGTCGCCGCTAACTTTAACATTTTGGACCTCTGCGTATGCGGCGCATGTAACGCCAACTACAAACGCTAAAGCCAAAATTAGTATTAAGCGTTTACTCATTTTGTTTATCCTCCTTTAAGGAAAATAGATAAAAAATTACTCGATATATCAACTAGGGTATTATTTTTCCTAGGTATGAACTATATTTATATATGTATATCACCGGATTTTTGCTGACCTTTAGGCTTCTTTTCCTTCACCTCCTTCTGCGCCGGAATTAAAGTCATCTCCAGTGGTATAACCTACTTTGTCTTTTTTTAACACATAACCCGTTATTTGTCAAGTGTTTTTTTAGCTTTCTTAGGCAAAACCTGCGATTTTGGCCCTAAAGATATGGTAATAACCACTTTCGGCCCTTTAGGCAGCAGCCTGATAATGCAGGTTTCGTTCTCGCGGTCAAAATTGAGTATCCGGTCCCCGTATTCCATGGCATTAAGCAGGAACCAGTTATACATAGGCATCTGCTCTTTATAGAAATTAACCACTGCTTCCGGGTCTGCCTTACCCTGGTATTGAAGCACGCCTACGCGGATGCCTGAACTTTCAAAAGAATAAGAGCTTTCGGGCAATGACTTAAAACCCACCGGAACCGGGATATCCTGGAACCTTGCCAATGCCTGCGGCTCTAACATCGCGGGGCTTGTTTGTTGATTATTCTTAGCAGTTGAGGCGCATCCTAAAAAAATAAAAACAGAGAAAGATAAAAATAAAAACGTAAAGTTTTTAATTTTCACGAAGCCCCCTCCTTCTTATCTAAAAAATTACGCACGTCCTTATAGATCTCTTCTAATTTTTTTTCGGGGATGCCGGCACTAAGCCCGGCCTTTCTTAATTCCTCCGGGCTGATGATATCTTCCGGTTCATGGCTATCGGTATCTAAAATCAATTTAGCCCCCAATTCCAGGGCGCGCTCTACGACATGGACATTTCCGGAAGAATGCCCTTTGCGGCTGGTCACTTCTAAAAAGATATTTTTTTCTTTTGCCAGTTTTACATCTGCATCGGTGATCAGGCCAGGGTGCGCCAAAATATCGATGCCGGCTTCTATGGCCGCGCGGTTAGTATCCTTTACTACCGGCTCAACAAGGGTTTCGCCGTGCCCTACGATAACCGCGATACCTTTATCACGCGCGTATTTTACCAACGGCTTGAATTGGCTGGGCGGCAAATGCGTCAGCTCGATCCCGGAAAAAACTTTTATTCCAGAATCTTTCGGCCAGCGCCTGACGAATTCAAGGACCGCTTTTACCGTGACTTCGATATTGCTGTAATCGACATGGTCCGTAATGGCGATCGCCTTGTAGCCTAACGCCAAATAACGCGCTGCTACCTCTGACGGCAGGAGCGAACCATCGCTTAATAAAGAATGACAGTGTAAGTTGTACATAATTATAAAATCCGTGCCCCTGGCAGGAATC
>JALOCE010000143.1 GCA_023227925.1 Candidatus Omnitrophota bacterium | reverse complement strand
GGCGTGATCTCTCCCGGAGTAAGAGAAGCGGTTTATGCCACACAGAATAAGCGTATCGGCGTGATCGGGACAAAAGGCACGATAAAGAGCCGCACCTATGAAACAGAGATAAGGCATCTTGACCCGAAGATCAAAGTTACGGCAGCAGCCTGCCCGTTATTTGTCCCTTTTGCGGAAGAAGGTTTTCTTTCAGGCAACGTCGTCCTGGAAGTAGCCAGGAAATATCTCAAGCCATTAAAGGATGCGCATGTGGATACCGTTATTTTAGGCTGTACGCATTACCCTTTGCTTAAAGCAGTGATAAGAGAAGCTCTCGGGAATAATATTACTTTAATAGATTCTGCCAAGCAAGTGGCCATCGAGGTGAAGAATATCTTAGACGCGGAAGGCCTGTTGAATAATAAGGGCCAGCGCGGAAAACCTGCCTGTTCGGCAGGCAGGCATAAATTTTATGTCAGCGATAATCCGGAATGGTTCAGCGGTTTAGCAGAGAGATTTTTAGGGCAGCCGGTGCGTAACGTAAAAAGGGTAAACAATGTATAGCATAAAAGTAGAAGAGAGTTTTAGTTCCGCGCATAATTTAAGAGGCTACAAGGGTAAATGTGAAGAATTGCATGGCCACAATTGGAAGATAGAAGTAGTAGCCTGCCGGGAAAAACTTGATAAAGCTGGAATGGTCCTGGATTTTAAATATATAAAAACAGAATTAAAAAAAATACTGGAAAAGCTGGACCATAAATATTTGAACAAGATTCCTTATTTTAAGAAATTCAATCCTACTTCCGAGAATATCGCTAAATATATCTTCGACAATCTTAAGAAAAAAATATCCGATATCCATTCGGTAACAGTCTGGGAATCGGAGAGGTCATCGGCTACCTATTACGGTTGATGAAAAAGGCTGTTGTTCTTTTGTCAGGGGGCATGGATTCGGCGACTGTTTTATACCTTGCCAAAAGTAAAGGGTATAAATGTTTTTGCCTGATCTTTGATTACCGCCAGCGCCACCGGCGGGAGATCACCAGCGCAGAAAAACTCGCCCGGCAGGCGGGTTGTCATTACCATGTCGTTAAGATAAATATACCAGGCGATAATTCAAGCCTGCTGAATAGAAAAATAAAGATTCGTCAGGCAGGCAAAGGCATAAAGAATATCCCTTCGACTTATGTTCCGGCGCGCAATATCATTTTTTTGAGTTTTGCTTTATCTTATGCCGAGACGATGCATGCCGATACGATATTTATCGGCGCCAATGTAATAGATTATTCCGGCTATCCGGATTGCCGTCCGGAATTCTTCCGGGCTTTTGCTGTTGCCGCGGCAGCAGGCATAAAAGCGGGCCTTGCCATAAAGATAAAAGCGCCGCTTTTGGAGATGTCCAAGGCCGATATCGTGCGTTTAGGAAGCAAGCTTGGTGTCCCTTTTGGGCTGACCTGGTCTTGTTACCGCGGAGGACGTAAGCCTTGCGGAAAATGTGACAGTTGTTATTACCGCAAAAAAGGATTTATTGAAGCGAGGATAAAAGACCCGCAATTAAATTAATATGAAAGCAAGGATCTCGGAGATTTTTGACAGCATACAGGGCGAAGGCATTTATCTGGGCGAGAAACAGATCTTTGTGCGTTTTTTCGGCTGTAACTTAAGCTGTAGTTTTTGCGATACCAAGATCAACCGTTTCAGGGAATATGAACCGCAGCAATTACTGGATCAGATAAAATCATACCGCGGGAAATATCATTCCCTGTCGTTTACCGGAGGAGAACCTCTGCTGCAGAAGGATTTCTTAAAAGAGTTCCTCAAGCTTGCTTCCGGGCAAGGATATAAAAATTACCTGGAGACTAATGGTACTCTCTCCGGAGAATTGGAGTATGTCATAGATTACCTGGATATCATTGCCATGGATTTAAAATTACCCAGCTCTACGGGGATGTTCAGCCTCTGGGGCATGCATCGCAGGTTTTTAAAAATTGCTTCCCGGAAAGAAACTTTTCTGAAGGCGATCATCTCGCATTCGACAAACGAAGAAGATATAAAAGAAGCACTGGCCTTAATAAAGGATATAAATAAAAATACAGTTTTAGTTTTACAGCCCAATAGTTATGAAGACCAGAAGCTCCTGCAGGAAAAATTAGAAAAATTTAAAGATATCTGCACCAGAGAGACTATTGCCGCTTGTATCATCCCGCAGATACATAAAAAATTAGGAATGAGATGAAGAATAAAAAAAGGGTATCCAGCTACGAAGATCTGCAGGGAGGCATCAGGGGTTTAAAGGCGCCCGTGATCGAAGCCTGGAAGAACCAGTATCCGGATAAGGATTATACTATTACATTGAATGTCCCGGAATTTACCTGTATCTGCCCTAAGACCGGCCTGCCGGATTTCGCCCTGATAAAAATCGAATATTCTCCGGATAAATATTGCATCGAGCTGAAGTCTCTCAAGATGTACACTATATTTTACCGCGGCATCGGCATATTCCATGAACATTTAGTAAATAAGATGCTCGATGATCTTGTAAAGGCCAGTTGCCCGCGCTGGATGAGGATAACTGCGGTATTTAATCCGCGTGGCGGGATAACTACTACGGTCAGCAGGGAGTATAAAAGTAAATGAAGACAATCTCCGCCAAGAGAATAGAGGATGCAGTCAGTAAATTGTGCGTTGAGGCAAATACGGTTTTACGCAGCGACGTATTGAGGCAACTGCAGAGTGTTTATAAAAAAGAAAAGAAGGGCCGGGCAAAAAATATCCTGGAGGCGATTATCAAAAATGCCTCCCTGGCAAAAAAAGAGGGATTAGCTATTTGCCAGGATACGGGGATGCCGGTGGTATTTTTGGAACTCGGCCAGGATGCCAGGATCAGCGGCGATTTAAGGCTGGCGGTAAATAAAGGAGTCCAGTCAGGATATAAGAAGGGGAATTTAAGGAAGTCTATTGTCAGCGATCCTCTTTTACGCGGCGAAAGCGGGTATTCTCCTGTTGTCATCCATACCGATATTGTCCCCGGAAATAAATTAAAGATCACGGTTTTACCAAAAGGTTTTGGCTGTGAAAATAAATCCCAGTCCAGAATGTTCAATCCCACGGTGAAAATCGATGAGATCAAAAAATTTATTATCGAGGCGGTAAAAAGCGCAGGCCCGGATGCATGCCCGCCGTATATAGTTGGTGTCGGCATAGGCGGGACAGCGGATTATGCGGCGCTTTTGGCAAAGAAGGCGCTGCTTAAGAAAATCGGCGGTAAGGCCGTAAAGTTGGAAGAAGATCTATTAAAAAAGATCAATAAATTAAATATCGGGCCGATGGGCTTAGGCGGCAAGGCGACTTGTTTGGCTGTGAATATCCAGTTTTATCCTACGCATATCGCAGGAATGCCGGTGGCGGTAAATATCAGCTGTCATGCCCTAAGAAGCGCTACAGCTATTTTATGAATATGCACAAAAGACAAATCGATGTTTTAAGGTCCGGAGATGAGATCAGATTATCGGGGGTTATCTATACTGCCCGCGACCAGGCGCACAAGAGATTATTCGAGGCAATAAAAAAAAGGAAAAAATTACCTTTTAAACTGGAAGGGGCGATTATATATTATTGCGGGCCTACAGCGGCTCCCAAAGGAAAAGCCATCGGTTCCTGCGGCCCGACGACAAGCAGGCGCATGGATGAATTTACGCCGTTGTTACTTAAAGCGGGATTAAAAGGGATGATAGGAAAGGGGAATCGTTCAAAAGAGGTGATTTCGGCGATCAAAAAATATAAGGCAGTATATTTTCTAGCTTATGCCGGGTGCGGGGCGCTTATATCTAAATACGTCAAAAAAGCGGTCCCGGTTGCTTACCGCGACTTGGGCCCGGAGGCTATTTTAAAATTGGAAGTAAAAAATTTTCCATTAATCGTTGGGATAGACAGCCGAGGGAGGAATATCTATGGTCAGAAGTGACGGCAGGGGAGCGGATAAATTAAGGAAGTTAATCATCACGCGTAATTATATGAAATAC
>JALOCE010000142.1 GCA_023227925.1 Candidatus Omnitrophota bacterium | reverse complement strand
ATCTTCTAATTCCGTTTTCTCCGCCGCAACAACGGGCTTATTAGTCAGGAGCCCGTAACTGGCAAGAGTGAGTTTCTCTTCCTGCGAGAGGCCTGCATTTATTATAAATTCTTCCTTCTCTAATATATTTTTTAATTTAGTCAAGATTGTTTTTTCTTTTTCCTCGGCGCTACGGCTAAGGCGCGTCTCTATAAATTCCAGGTCTTTCAAAATCAGATCCGTGCGGGAATCTTTCAATGTTAAAATCGCATCCGCGTCCAAAAGAGCGTCCTCGCCCACCAATTCCACCTGGACATAGGTCTTCTTTTTGGCCTTGGTTATTTTATCCACCTCGTCAAGCCGGCTGTCTTTGACGTTACGCTTGCCTGGTGTTATCTCGGGAATAGAAAAAATAGCTATTTTCATTATTGGTTATGGAATGTGTTTGTGTGTTATTGCTGTTCTTCTTCCTGTTTCTTGGACGCCTGGTATTGGGCTATAATCGTGGAGGCGATCTTATGCGGGACTGCTTCATAATGCGAAAAGCGCATAGTATACATACCTCTACCGCCGGTCAGAGAGCGCAGGTCATTGGCATAAGTAAACATCTCTGACAAAGGGACCTTGGCTTTAACCATCTGCGATTTGCCTTTTATGTCCATTCCCATAATACGTCCCCGCCGGGAATTAATATCTCCGGAGATAGCACCCAGATATTCTTCCGGGATCGCTATATCAACATCCATTACGGGCTCCAAGAGGACCGGGCCTGCGGCTATTACTGCTTTTCTCAAAGCCATGGCTCCGGCGATCTGAAAAGCCATATCCGAAGAGTCGACTTCATGATAAGAACCGTCAACGAGAGTAACGCGGACATCCTGGATTGGATAACCGGCAACCGCGCCTTCAAGGCACGCCTGCCTGATGCCCTTTTCAGCTGAAGGTATGAAATTCCTGGGTATTGCCCCGCCAAAAATCTTATCCACAAATTCAACGCCCTTACCTTTATCGACGGGTTCTATCTCGATCCAGACATCGCCATATTGGCCGCGGCCTCCGGACTGGCGCTTGAATTTACCCTGTACCTTAGCGCTCTTGGTGATCGTCTCTTTATAAGAAACTTTGGGGGTCCCTAATTCTACTTCGACGTTAAACCTTTTTTTCATCCGCTCCACCATTACCCCCAAATGTAAATCCCCTAAACCCGAAATAATCAATTCCTTGGTCTGTTGGTCATGCGATACTTTAAATGTGGGATCTTCGGCAACGAGCTTATGCAGCGCGCCTGAAATTTTATCTTCATCCTGCCTTGACTTTGGCTTTACCGAAGCGGAGATAGCCGGCTCCGGGAAAATCAAAGGATCAAAGAGGAACTGATTTTTTTCATCAGAGAGCGAATCAGAAGTAACCGTTTCTTTTAATTTAGCGATGGCTACGATATCGCCGCAAGAAGCAGAATCAACCCCTCTTTGTTCTTTGCCCTGCAGAAGATAAATCTGGCCGATTCTTTCTTTGGACTTTTTATTAACGTTATAAAAACTCGTATTGGATAATAACTTACCGGAAAAAACGCGCAATAAAGTAAGCTGGCCTACATAAGGGTCAGAGATGCTCTTAAATACAAAAGCCGAAAATGGCGCATCTTCTTTAAGCACTACTTCTTTTTTTGTCTCCGGTTTTAAAGGATCACCGGCCTCCACAGGCGTGCGCTCTGCAGGAGAAGGCAGATACTGAATAATAGCATCCAGCAAACCAGCTACGTCTTTATCATTCAATGCAGAGCCTGCCAATACCGGGAAAACCTTGCATTTGTCTACTCCCTGATGCAGGCCCATTTTTAGCTCTTCCGGAGATAATTGTGTTCCTTCAAGGTATTTTTCCAATAATTTATCATCGCTCTCCGCAATTACCTCTACCAGATCCGGCGCATCCAGGGATTCTATGACGACTGCCCTCTTAGAAAGCCTTTCTTTTATTTCGGATAAGACTTTATTCAAGTCGGTATTTTCTTTATCGAGTTTGTTCACAAAGATAATGCAGGGTAATTGCGCTTCTTCTAAAATCTGCCAGGCGCGCTCAGTGCCTACCTCTACTCCGGAAGAAGCATCTACAACTACTATCGCAGCATCGACCGCGCGCACGCCCGCGATTACCTCTCCGAAAAAATCCGCATAACCCGGAGTATCGACAATTTGGATCCTTGTGCCCTTGTAATCGCAAAACAATAAACTGGAGTTTATGGAACTCTTGCGCTCTATTTCATCAAAACTATAATCGCTGACAGTCGTACCTTCTGCGATCGTGCCTTTACGGTTAGTGGCTTTGCAGAAATAAAGCATGCTCTCGGAAAGCGTAGTTTTTCCTGATTGGGCATGCCCTAAAAGAATTATGCTTCTTTTATTATCGATACCCATTTTGGCGAGCTCCTTTTTGCTTTGGATGAAAACAAACAGGAGCTTTTATTATATAATGGCGGTTTTAGCGGGTCAAGAGATAAAATAGAAGGCGCGGGAGAAAAACGTTTTATTCGAGGTAGGTATAGATCTTGCCTTTGTAATTGCGCAGGACGTATTTGCCTTTTGCCTGGGATAAAATATAATTAGGGCCCACCGGGATCTTTCCGCCACCGCCGGGGCCGTCTATCACATAGACCGGCACGGCATAACCTGAAGTATGGCCCCTGAGTTTTTCCATAATATTTATCCCCGTGGCTACCGGCGTCCTGAAATGCTGAGTGCCTCTGACGGGATCGCATTGATAGATGTAATAAGGCCTTACCCTTATCTGTAAGAGCTCATGCATCAGCTTCTTCATGATATAAGGCCTGTCATTAATACCTTTTAATAAAACTGTCTGGCTACCCAGCGGTATCCCGGAATCCGAAAGCATATCGCAGGCGATCTTACAGCGCTTGGTAATCTCTTTGGGATGGTTAAAATGTATACTGATCCAGAGTGGCGAATATTTCTTTAAGGTATTCACTAATTTTTCAGTGATGCGCTGAGGTAGCGTTACGGGAACCCGCGTGCCTATCCTTAAAAATTCTACATGAGAGATCGCGCGGATCTTTTTGAGCAAATTTTCTATCTCATCGTCTTCTAATACAAGGGGATCCCCTCCTGAAATAAGCACATCCCTGATCTTCCTGTTGGATTTTATATATTCGACCGCAGCATCGAACCTCTGCGCGGGATTTATTTCTTCCTTTTCGTTATCGCCTACCAATCTTCTTCTCGTGCAGTGACGGCAATACATAGCGCAATGCTCGGTGGCTAACAATAAAACTCTGTCCGGGTATCTGTGTACCAGATGCGGCGCAGGAGAATCCCTGTCTTCGGCGCAGGGGTCGACCATCTCATGCGGGGAAACAGCAAATTCATCGGCTACCGGCACTGCCTGGCGCCTTAAGGGACATGCAGGATCTTCGGCGTCCATCAATGTCGCCCAATACGGGGTTATGGCTAAGGACAAGCGGCCTGCGGCTTTTCTCAGCCCGGCTTCTTCCGGAGGAGTTATTTTAATCACCTGCGTTAGCTCTTCCTTGGCGCAAATCCTGTGTTTGACCTGCCAATGCCAATCTTCCCAATCCAAAGGATTCACATCTTTATATAAAGCTATCTGCTGGTAATCTGTAGACCTCCTGGGGGTACGGACCTGCTGGATCTGCTCCTGTTGCAGTTTATGGTTATCAACCGTAACGATATTATTACCCAATTTGTTCTTTCCTCCTTTTAAAGGCGCTTGCTAATATTGCTTCGATAAGGTCTTCATATTTCATGCCTGCGGCATAAGCCATAACAGGAAAATTGGATTCCTTGGGATCCAGGCCAGGCAGAGGATTGATCTCTAAGACGTAAGGCGTATTCTCCGCATCGAGGCGGATATCTGTGCGCGATATATCAAAACAGCCTACCGCATGATGCGTGCGCAGAGCTACCTCTTTTACTTTCCTCTCTATCTCTTTGTCCAGACGGGCAGGACAATGGAAGCTCGGGGTAAGCCCCAATTCGCTATTGCCCTGGTATTCCTTCATCCGCC
>JALOCE010000141.1 GCA_023227925.1 Candidatus Omnitrophota bacterium | reverse complement strand
AGGAAGGAGAAAGACGATGAAATCCTCGAACCTCGTAAAAACCATTCTCCAAGCGATCAAAACGAAGACGCCGGTCCTCATCCTCGGCGCGCCGGGCATCGGCAAATCGGCCATCGTGAATTTCGTGGCGGCGAACATGAAGAAGGAAATTCCCGGATTCATGCTCGTTGACGTTCGGACCGCGCTTTATCAGCCGGTCGACATCAAAGGATTGCCGACGGTCGAGGGGGATTCCGCGCGATGGACGAAACCGGATTTCTTCCGGACGATCAAAGCAAAGTCCTCCGGCATCCTTTTCCTTGACGAGTTGACGGCCGCGCGGCCGGAAGTCCAAGCGGCCCTCTACGAACTCGTCTACGATCGGCGGATTGGCGAATACGTGCTCCCGGAGGGATGGACGATCGTGGCGGCCGGCAACCGGACATCCGATCGAGCGGTGGCGTTCACGTTGTCCACCGCGCTCGCCTCCCGATTCGTCCAAGTCGACCTCGACGTGGATGTGGACGAATGGATCGAATGGGCGTTGGGCGCGGGAATCGACGAGCGGGTGATCGGTTTCTTGAAACTCCGCCCGGCGTTGCTCCACAATTTCGATCCCCAAACGAAGGCACGCGCGTTCGCGTGTCCCCGGACGTGGGAATACGTGAGCCGGTCGCTCGCGGCCGGCCTCGGGCCGGAGATCGAATTCGATTATGTCGCCGGATTGATCGGAGAAGGCGCGGCCACAGAATTCATCGGCGTTTTGCGGTTGATGGATTCGATGCCCGATCCGGACGAGGCGTTGGAGCGGCCCGGTTCGTTCACGTTGCCCGAGAAACCGGCCGTGATGTACGCGTTCGCCGTCTGCCTCGCGCGCCGGGCGAAAAAGGAAAACGCGGATGCGTTTTTCGCTATCGCCAACCTATTCCCCGGAGATTACGCCGTGTTGATGATCCAAACGGCGATCAAATTCAACCCCACGATCCAAAAGACCGGAGCGTTCGTCCGGTGGGCCGCGAAAAACAAAAACGTCCTGATTTGAAAGAAAGGAAAAACACCATGAGCAACCTCCACGAAAAGTGCATGATCGTCCACCTCACCATTTCGAAGTGGACCGCGCGGAAGTACGATCAAAAGGCAACCGAGTCGGTCACCTCCCAATTCAATACGAAGACCGATGCCGGGCGGTTCAATAAAATCCTCGTCGACCACGAGGCGTTGAAGCGCATTGATCGGTTCGCCCTCGAGGCCCGGAACCGCCACAACGCGATGTCGTTGCCGTGGAACGATGGGGGAGATCGAATCCTTCCCGCGGAATTGTATATGGAATACACGCGGCGCATCCAAGAGGCGAAGGTCAAATTCGAGGCCGAAGTCGATTCATTCATCGGCCAATACGAGGCGTTGAAGAAGGAGGCCCGGGTGAAGTTGAACGGATTGTTCAACGAGGATGATTATCCCGCGGTGTCCGCCCTGCGCGGAAAATTCGGCCTCGAGGTCGAGGTAATGCCGATGCCGAAGGCGGCCGACTTTCGCGTCGAATTGAGCAAAGAGGAAGTCGCGTCGATCCGGGCCGATATCGAAGCGCGGACGAACAAACGGATCAACGATGCGATCAAAGACGCGTTCGCTCAACTCTACGATGCGGCCTCCCGTATCGTCGACCGGTGCAAGGACGCGGATGCGATCTTCCGCGACTCGCTCATCACAAACCTCCGGGAACTCCTCGACGTCCTGCCCTGCCTCAACATCACGAATGATCCGGCGTTGGCGAAGGCGATCGAAGAGGCCCGGCCGTTGGCCGAGGTCGAACCGCAAACCCTCCGCGATGAACCGGACGTCCGGGCGGAGACGGCGAAACGCGCGGAGAAACTCGCGCGGAAATTAAAAGGCTTCCTCGTTTAAAAGGAGAACGCCGATGACCACGGTTGAAATTTTGACGAAGGCCCGAACCGCGATGCTCCGGAACGAACCGTTCTTCGGCGTCCTCGCGCTCCGGCTCGAGATCGTCGAGGACCCCACGTGCGATACGATGTGGACGGACGGCCGGACGCTCGGATGTAATCCGGATTTCCTCTCCCGGTTGACGTTCGAAGAGACGGTGGGCGTGATCGCCCACGAGGTGCTTCATTCGGCGATGGGTCACACGTATCGTCGAGGAACGCGTGACCGGCATACGTGGAACGAGGCGGCGGATTACACGATCAACGGAACGCTCCGCGAGGCCGGGTTCACGCTCCCGGCCGGAGGATATTACAACCGAACATTCTCGCGGATGACGCCGAGGACGTCTACGAGATCATCAAAAAGGACGAAGGCAAAAAGAAGCCGAATCCCGGCGACACGTCCGGGAGCGGGACGGAAGGGAAAGGCGATGCCGGGGAAAAGGGCGGCGGCAATGATGACCGGCCGAATGATCCCGGGCGGAGCGGCGAAGTGCGAGACGTTCCGAACGAAACCGGAGGCGAGGGGAGCGAAGCGGATCGGCGAGAGGCCGAGAGCGATTGGAAAGTCGCCGTCAGCCAAGCCGCCTCGATGGCGGCCGCGATGGGCGACGGGATGAGCGAGGCGATCGAGCGCGCCGTGAAGGAAATCCTCCGGCCGTCGATCGATTGGGCGTCCGCTCTTCATCGGTTCGTCCACGAACAAACCGCGAAGACCGAAACGTGGGTGCCTCCGGATCGGCGGTTCATTTGGCAGGGCGTCTACGTTCCCGGCCTCGGAGGCCGCGAGGCCGGCCATATCGTTGTCGGCTTCGACACGTCCGGATCGATCGGCGGAGCGATTGTCGAAAAATTCGCGGCCGAGATCGCGGCCGTTCGGGACGAGGTGGGCGCGGAAGTGACGGTGGTCTACGCGGACAACGCCGTTCGCCGAGTCGAGCATTTCGATAAAGGCGAAGAGATCGTCCTTCATCCGGCCGGAGGCGGTGGTACGGATTTTGGCCCGGTGTTCGAATACGTCGACCGCGAAAACATCCAACCGGCGTGCCTGATTTATCTCACCGATCTCGAAGGCCGGTTCCCGAAAGACGCGCCTCCGTTCCCGGTCCTTTGGGCCGTGATCGGCGGAGGCGACGTGGCCCCATTTGGGGAGGTGTTGAGAATTAAATAATAAAAGGCCGGGCCGAGGGGCCGGGCGGTCAATCCCTCGACCGCTCGCCCCTCCCGGCCGAAAGGAGAAAAACGATGAACAAAAAGAACCGTTATTTGCGACTGACGAAAGAGATCGTCATCGACCGGATCGAGGATGGGATTCGCCGCGCGAACGAACAATTGAAGTTCTATCGCCGGAAGATTCAAGGCCTTCCGGAAGGCGACATCCTCGGCCGGGCGATGTACCGCGAACGGGCCGACAACGAGGCGATCAAAATCGCCCTCCTCGAAGACCTTTTGAAAGATTAAGCGAAAGGAGAACGAAGATGTCAAATATGTCCTATTGCCGGTTTCGGAACACGCTCGCCGACCTTCGCGATTGCCGCGAAAACCTCGCCGAAGCGATCGGCCCGGGAGAAGAGGCGGAGGCGCGGATCAGTCTCGTCCTCGAGTGCGTCCGCATCCTCGAGATGGTCGGCCTCGAGACGAGTATCGAGTCGACCCAAAAGGAATTCGCCGCGATCGTCCGCGAGGCCCTGCGGGACACCCTCGATGAAGAAAACGATGCGGAAAAGATCGCTCGGGAGACGCCGCCTCCGGCCGAACCGAAAGCAACGGCGGAGCCGTTCGAAGTCGGAAAGAAGCCGGACGTCGACCTCTCGAATTGCGACGGCAACGCCTTCGCGATTCTCGGCCGTTGTGCGAAGACCGCGCGGAGGGCCGGGAAGTCGGAGGCGTGGGTCGATCGGTTTATGACCGAGGCGAAGAGCGGGAACTACGACCACCTACTCCAAACCGCGTTCCGGTTTTTCGAGGTATCGTAAAATGACCGAATTTGAAAAACGGCTCCAACGTTTCGCGATGACGGCTCCGGCGAAGGTTCGGAATCGGATGGCGGCGGAGCGGCGCGCGGCCGATCCGAAGGCGAGCGGCCCGATCGTAGGCGGGATGAGGAAGTGCCGGTTGT
>JALOCE010000019.1 GCA_023227925.1 Candidatus Omnitrophota bacterium | reverse complement strand
GTAAAAGAGGCATTTACTTGCCTCTTGAGGCTATCAAGAATACGGGGGATAAATACAAAAGGATTCAGAGCGTTGAGCCGCTTATAAGAATCGGTTCATTGAAGCTAAATGAAAACCACAAACTTCTCTTGGAACAATTGCAATTTTTCCCTCGTGCTAAACATGATGATGGCCCTGATGCTTTAGAAATGTGTGTAAGATTGGCAGAAGAGATAGGAGAGATAAAGATCTATTAGGTAAGGTAGCAATAAACAGCAAGGAGTATGTTATTTAACGAAGAAATCGAGGCTCTTTTTGTAAATTTTCGCAAATTCTTTTAACTGCATTATATCAATTCTGCGCTGGCCGGATTCTATCTTTGAAACATAAGATTGAGTTCGACCAAGAAACTTCGCAACATCCTCCTGCTTAAGCCCCATATCTTGGCGCGCTTTGATTAATTTTTCTACAAGTGTTTTATGCCCTTTGGTATAGATTGTTTTGTTCATATCCTTGCTATGTGTCGGCTAATATGGTATATTCCCATAAGGAATATGCCAAAATGGAATATATAAAAGCAAATAAATAGCATGGAACAGCAGGAAAGCATACCTATATATACCGCGGATTGTAAAAAGAAGAGCCGTTTTGATGTCAGGGTTCTTGAGCGCTATGAGTTTGTTGACTATATCCTCGATTATCTGAAAAATAACATTGGCATTATGATAGAATCTCCGTACTATTCTAACCATCTTGCTTTTTATAAAGGGCATATATCCGTTAAAAATAAACAATTACCTGCTGTGATAGCAGGTTATGGTGGTTCAGGGACAGACTTAAGGGATTTGCCTACACCTTTACAAACAGAGCTTTTACCTTTAGTATTTGAACATTGGAATAAGATATCTGCTGGTAATAATGCTGTGCCGCTTATGATACTCGGGCATTCATTTGATGAAGTATTCCTAAGGAAGATACGCCTGCTTAAAACAGCAATCCCGGATATCCGCTTGATACAGTTTATTAATGTTTACCGCTTCAAGTCTATTCAGGGGCGTTTTAAACGCATAAGAGAACATTACGAAAATAATCTTACCAAAACTCTTAAGATAAAAAATGAAGTAATGGATCTTCAAACAGCAGTAATAGAATATCTTAAGGCCGGTGGAGAATTAGGAGGCCATAACTATACTGTTCTTGACTTTGAATTGCCGGCAGGTGAAGGCACAAAGAAATCTGAAGTTATCGATATTCTTGCTCTTGAACATAAACGCAAATGGCTTACGGTAATTGAGCTTAAATATGAGAAATTATTAAATGCCCGGTTGCAAAGCATAATCTTTCAAGGGCTTGATTATTGTAATTGGGTCGAAGATCATAAAAGAGGCCTTGCAATGCTTTTCCCAGAGCATATTATTGATGTGCGTAGAAGAACCAGGCTTATCTTAATCAATGGTCCTGAAAAGTTTCCGGAATTCCATGAAAAATTTGCTAAAGCGTGTAGTCTGCAAGACCGTTATCAGGAAATAGAATTTTACTTTACAAACGATTGTATACCGCTTAAATTCAACCAATTTGCTAAATCATCGAGGTAAAAGGAAAATGTTGACAAAGGCTTTTGAAGGGTATATATTAACATTAATTTAGGAAATAGGTCCTGAGTTGATAGGGGGAACCTGGACGTTAAAAAAGTAAAACCTTTGCCAAGAACGGCAAAGGTTTTTGTGTTTTAAGGCCTTTTAAATATGGAAAATAATATATTTACTAGTTTATCAAAATATAACTCACCAGTAGATGAGAATTATCTTACTGAGTCTTTTGTTTTCGTGCTTAATTCTCTACTTCAAACCGATCGTTCTGCTTGCCTAGAGATTTTGAGGCATCTTTGCGTAAAGGAAAATGATTTTGATTTTTTAAGTAATGAAAGTATTGCAATTTCTACGCAGGAAACAACTGAACAAGGTCGGCCAGATATTAAGATTTCTTCCCCTGATAAGTTAATATATA
The DNA here is from genome assembly GCA_023227925.1 of Candidatus Omnitrophota bacterium. Classification (GTDB taxonomy): domain Bacteria; phylum Omnitrophota; class Gorgyraeia; order Gygaellales; family Profunditerraquicolaceae; genus JALOCE01. Next base: position 21,270 of record JALOCE010000019.1, on the reverse strand, counting down.
TTGAGGTCAAACATGATTCCGGATTAGGGGATAAACAGATAGAGAGGTACAATCAAGCGTTAAAAATTTCGAAAGCAACCGTTAAAGAAGTTATCTTATTAACAAGATTTACAGTTGATTTTAATGAGGAAGAGGAGAGACCGTATAAACATATACGTTGGTTTCAAATTTATAATTGGCTTTCGGATCTTGAGGTTGAAAATCCGATTAATGAATATTTAATTAAATCATTTTTAAAATTTTTGGAGGTGAAAAATATGAGTATACAAAAAATACCATGGGAATACATTAACGGTACCCCGGCTTTCAAAAACTTTATCAATATGCTTGAAGTAGCGATTCAAGCTACATCTTTGAAAATATATAAGAAATCTGCTGGTTGGGATTGGATGGGATTTTATATTGAAAATAAGAAAAAGTTTTGCGGGATATATTACGATAAGCCCTTGTTATTAAAATTCGAAATATATGGTGAGAAAAAGACTGTTTCTGCTGTTACGCTGAATTTAGAATCAGTACATTTTTTCTCTTTGGATAAGGATGAACAGCTTAATCAGCTGACACAGTTTATTAAAAAATGTAATAAAGAACAGAAGGGGTAATGGGGTAAAAAATGACTATTCAAGAACGCTATGAGATATTAAAAAAGAAAATCGTTAAACGAAAGAATAATTTTGACTCTTTTATCGATATGCTTGAAAAGAAAACCAGTTGGCTGACGAGTCCAGCGAGCACAAGGTTTCATTTGAACAATGAAGGTGGATTGTTAGAGCATAGCGTAGGTGTTGCGGAAACTCTGTTAAAGCTACGCGAAACTCTTGCGCCGCAGATTTCAGAAGAATCCTGTGTTATTGTTGGGATTTTCCATGATGTGGGTAAAATCGGCATGCCAGGTAAACCACGATACCTGAAAAATAATAATCAATGGGAAGTGGAGAAAAGAGGAATGACTTATAAGGTTAATCCCGAAGAAACCTATGTGAACTTGGCCGTGCGCAGTCTGTATCTGATTGCTAAATATATCCCTTTGTCAGACTCAGAAGCGCAAGCTATTCTTTATCACGACGGTCAATATATAGAGGCCAATAAAGAAGTTGCACATCGAGAAGTGCCGCTTACGCTTTTAGTGCAGTTTGCTGATAACTGGACTGCCTGTATCTATGAAGAGGGTCGTCCTATTCAAGAAGATACGGATTATTATAGAAAAGAAAATGATTAATTATACAGCAATGCTATGAAAAATTCTAAAGAATGCCCAATTTGTCGCGGCTCTACTCATTCCCTAGCTAATTATTGCAAGCGTTGTAAAAAGTTAATAGACAGGGTTGATATGCGAGCAAAAATTGATAAAGAAGCACGAGTGCAAGCCTTAAAGAGAGCTTGGGATGGTAATTTCTTTCGTTGTTATTATACGGGGATAAAGTTAGTTGAAAATAACCATAAAGACCCGCTTTATCTAACGTTTGATCATAGAATTCCTAGAAAAGAGGATGACATTGTGATAGCAGCTGCTATTGTAAATGACATGAAATCAGACATGGATGAAAATGAGTTCAAAACAATTATATTCCAATTAGCTGAACATTTTAAAGGTAAAGAAATTAATGAGAAGGCTTTTGCGATAAAGCTTTGGAAACGGTAAAACAATGAATATTCTTTTAACAAACGATGATGGTATTTACTCAGAAGGCATCCGTGCTTTATATAAATCACTCAAAGGGATTGGCAACGTAACTATAGTAGCTCCTGATACTGAAAGAAGCGCCGTAGGCCACGCAATTACGCTTTCCGATCCTTTAAGAGTTAAATCCGTAAATCGGGAAGGTAAATTCTTTGGTTATGCTACTACCGGCACCCCTGCTGATTGTGTAAAACTTGCCATAAGGGCTATTTTAAAGAAACGCCCGGATATAGTAATATCAGGCATTAATCTTGGCCCAAATACCGGTTATAGTGTTTTATATTCCGGAACAGTATCCGGCGCAACTGAAGGTGCAATTTTAGGTATCCCTTCTTTTGCCATCTCTTTGGCAACTTTTCAAAATCCAGATTATACCTTTGCTGTAGAGTTTGCTAAAAAGCTTACAAGAATAATTTTAAACAATAAAGGCTTGCCTGAAGGGACATTGCTAAATGTCAACATTCCAGCCGTAGACAAAAAATGTATCAAAGGCGTTAAAATCGTCAGACAAAGTAAAACAGCTATCAAAGAAAGATTTGATAAACGAGAAGACCCTCGTAAACATGTCTATTATTGGCTTACCGGTGAGGCGGTAGAGTCAGATAATCAAGAGGATGCAGACATTGAAGCAATTCGCAATAACTATATTTCAATTACTCCTATCCATTGCGATATGACTAACTATGAGTTCATTAAAGAGCTTAAGACTTGGAATATTTAATTTAGAGGTGTAAAAATGGAAAACACAATTAAAGCTATAGCATATATTGAAAATTTTCTTCACAATCTTTTGCCTTACACCGAGATGGAATTTAAACAAATTGATAATTTTCATTGGAGAGTTTTTCTAAAAAATAAAAGCAAAGAAGCAGTTATTAATTTCGATCGAGATAGAATAAATGATTTTGAAGAGGCCATTCAGAAATATGATGGAACAGATTATTTCTATGGTCTCCAGTCAGATATCAATTTTAGAATATATATTCCTTTAGGCAAAGCAGGCATGATTAATGATTTTGATATAGTGTCTGCATTGATTGAAGAGCGTAGGGATTGGATAGAAGCAAAACCAAATAATATAACCCAGAATACTTTCAGTGCTCAACTTACCGAAGCATTCTTTCGTGGGCTCAAAAGATTGAAAGAATATTTAGAAGATATAATACGCAAGTATGGTGATGGTTATGAGGAAATTAAAAAAGATAGAGATGATATTGACAATATTTTGAACTGGTATGATAAAAACAAATCGTTTATCTGTGACGGTGTCAATATTAGGAATCTAAGTCTTTTGAAGGCTTCTCTCATTTCTGAAATTATCGATAAGATTAAGCAAAAACAAGTAGCAAATGTTCCTCAAAGAGTGCTTGATAAAATAGAACATGATATATACGCACTCGTTGAAGAATCAAGAAAGCCAATTTTTCTTAATATTAAACCACCCCTATGTATAGCTGAATATAGGTCGGTAGTTATGCCAAAAAAGCAAGCAGCAATAAAAGATATTTCGTATGAGAATAAAACTTTAAAGGTTTTTATTAGTTATTCAACAAAAAATAAAACTATTGCAGGTAGAGTGAAAACTATTCTTGAACGTTATGATATCGAAAGTTTCCTAGCGCATGAAGATATAAATATTACAGAAGAGTGGAAGAAAAGAATAATGCTAGAGTTACGTGAAGCAAATGTTTTTATCGCTATATTGAGCAAAGACTTTAAGGATTCTGATTGGTCTCCTCAAGAGTCCGGAATGGCATATTTAAAGAATATATTGATTATTTCATTGCTATTTGACGATATTGCACCTTTTGGTTTTTTGGGTGATTCCCAAGGCAAGAGGATTAAGGACAACTTAATACCACTAGAATACATAATAAAACCCATTGTCAATAAATTCCCCAATTCTATTATCGACAAAATAATTAATAAATTAGAGAAAATAAGTAGTTTTAGGGAAGCTGAAGAGGTTTTCGACCTTTTTGTCGCTCATTTTGAAAGATTAAATCAGGATCAAATAAACAAAGTTGTTAATGCCTCAATAAAAAATGGTCAAATCTGGTCTGCCGCCAAATGTCGTACCGAATATCTACCGCATTTACTGAAGATACATAAAGATAAGATTTCTCATGAACAATACGAAATCCTTTCTTACCAAATTGAAAAAAGTGAATTCTATCGTAATGGGGCTCAAAATAATGAAAAAGAACCTTGGGTAGAAATTAAACATCCATGGTTGACGCATGATAGTCATTGGCTAGAAAAATAAATATCTCTAAAAATTATTTGTTTGGCATCCATCGTTTTAAGGTAAACATTTGAGTTCAGTAAAATATGAGTAGAGACGATATATCAAAATATTTAATTCATTGGGTCAAGGGTGATTCTTATCAAGAAGCATTTAGCTCATTGAGGAGCATTGTATTTACTAAATGTCTCAATGGCGGTACTCGCAATATAAAAGGTGGCTATAAATGTGTTTGTTTTACTGAAGCCCCGCAAGAAAAATTTCATCAAGTTATTGGCAGATATAAACCTTTCGGCGTTAGAGTTTCTAAGAAATGGCTATATCCAGAAGGTGGCAGGTCGGTGATTTATCAATCAGATGCAGAATATGAGTTACTACATGAGGATTTGAAGTGGCGCCATGTTAGGTATGAACCGGACAAAGATCCGCCTATTGATTTTTCATGGGAACGTGAATGGAGGATAAAGATAGAAAAATTATATCTACCACCGGAAGAAATAGTTATTATTTTGCCAGATGAGGAGTGGGCAGAATTATTGAAAAAAGAACACTTTTATCACGAAGACGAAAGAATTTATATGGATTCAATTGCCTATGGTGATTGGGCAGGTTATGCGTCTCCCGAACCTTTTCACTATGCTTACAGTATAATAAAGGTGTAAAATTCGCATAAGCATCCAATTATTAACCATACTTTGCATAGTAAAAAATGTCCGCTTTGGAATTTTTAAAGTAAGAAAATTGTAATGCCACTACTTTAGCAAGCACTTTTTAAGTTAGAAATCTCGTGATGCAAAATAACTCTAATTTAAGGGGGAGGCAAGAAGAATTAATGAAAACTCTGAAGAACAAAGAAGAAATAAAGGATTAAGAGTCAAAATTTTTGATAGAACGAAGGAAAACAAAGGGAGGAGTAAAAATGGCAAAAACTAAATATATCGTCTTTACCGCTGACGTGCAACATGTACAATCTGCCAGGCTCAAACAAGCAATTACTGATTGCGTAAATCAAAAATACGAAGAACTTTATTTTCTAATTTCTTCTGGAGGCGGGAATGTTTTTGAAGGGTTAAGTTTAGCAGCTTATATAAGTGCACTTCCAATGAAGACAATAATGTACAATATAGGCCAGATTGATTCAGTAGCAACTGCTATCTTTGCTAGCGGTAAAGAAAGGATTGGAAGTAAAAATGCTTCTTTTATGTTTCACGGAATTACGATGACATTACCAGCGGCAAATTATCTTGAATCGCAATTAAAGGAAATATACGATGGAACTGTACGATCAAAGAAAGATATCGCAAGAGCCATAAGCACATATTCAGGTATCCAGTTAAAAGATATAGAAAGCCTGATGATTGACGGTGGTGTGATATTGACTGCAGAACAAGCAAAAGACAGAGGATTTATCTCGAGCATTGTAGAGCCAGCTATTCCTAGTAACGCCGATATCATAAATATTAGTAACATTTAAAGCATAAGCAATAACAAGCCAATATTCAGATCAAGATAAACAAACATTTTTATCCACAACCTGTTTGCAGAGAATCTTTCTGCCGCGCCGTATTTCTGGGCTTCGAAAGGGATAAAGAAAGTCTCTCTAACTTTCCAAGAGCTGTATGCAGAGAGGCCGTCCCCTTATGAAATATGTCTGCCCTGGAGTCACTTCCAAATGCATTGACAAACTGAATAGTTACCATACAATAAAAACATAAATTTCATAATTTGTCCCGAGTTTGAAGAGCTAAATCCTGGACGTTAAAAAAGTAAAACCTTCGTTATTTATAGGCTTAATAAAAAAAGATATTGATATGGTCGGACAAAACCGTGCCATCCGCATTTTTATTTCTTCCACTTTTCGCGATATGCATGCGGAACGTGATTATCTGGTGCGTTTTGTTTTTCCTGAGTTACGGGAAAGATGCACAAACAAAGGCCTTGAGCTTTTAGATATTGACCTTCGCTGGGGAGTAACCGAAGAAGAAGCTGAGCAGGGAAAAGTACTTGATATAATTTTTGACGAAATTAACCGTTCGCGCCCCTTCTTTATCGGCCTTTTGGGCGAGCGTTACGGCCATCCTGTTAGTTCGGTCCCGCAAAATACAAAATCTCTCCACCCTTGGCTTGTTGAATATCCAGAGCATTCATTTACAGCTTTAGAGATTATCCATGGAGTTTTACGAAACCCCGCCCTGGCACACCGTAGTTTCTTTTATTTTCGCGACCCGAAAGTTATCCCTAAAATACCGCAAGATAAACGCCAAGAATATCTACCTGAAAATTCCGAGGCAGCAGGAAAAATAGCCTCATTAAAAGATAAGATTCGTGCTGCCCAAAGGCCGGTATTAGAAGATTATCCTTGCCAATGGGACAATCTTAAGGATCGCATCACGGGTTTAGATTATTTCGGCCAGCAGGTCTTGGAAGACCTCTGGAAGGCTATTTGCTCTGAATATCCGCAAGATATACAAGAGACCGACCCACTTCTTATTGAGCGTCATATTCATGACTTATTCGCCAGCGAACGCTCCCATCTTTATGTTGGCAGGCAAACACAAAAAGAGCAGCTTACAGAGTACGTTCAGTGCCCAGCGCGTAAGCCTATAGTTATTTTAGGTGAATCCGGCTGCGGAAAATCCGCATTTTTAGGGGATTGGTATTTGCGTTATCAGGCTGCTCATCCGGATGAATGCGTACTTGCGTATTTTGTAGGAGCTAGCCCCGATTCCGCAAATCATTTTCGTTTACTGCGTAATATCTGCGCTGAATTAAGAAAAAGATTCAATCTGAGACAGGAAGTCCCAGCAGAAAATGAACAGTTATCTAAAACTTTAGCTGTAATGCTTGTAGCTGTTTCGGAGAAAAATAAGCGAGTTACGCTTATTTTGGATGCGCTTGATCAGTTATCTCCCATTGAAGCCAGCCACTCTTTAGGATGGCTGCTTAATTATATTCCTGAAAAGGTAAAATTAGTAGTAAGCACCCTTGACGGCGATTGCCTTAAAGCGTTGCGTAGGCGTAAGGCTATTGAAATCAATCTGCCGATGTTATCTGTTGAAGAACAGCGTAAAATTATTGAGTTAAGATTAAACGAATCGCGCAGAAAACTTGATGCATCACAAATAGCTTTATTATTAGCCCATCCCGGAGTAAAAAATCCTTTATATCTGCGAGTCGCATTGGAAGAGTTAAGGCTTTTTGGAAAGTTCGAAGAGCTGTCAAAGCGGATTAATGCTTTGCCTGAAGATATTGTCGGGCTCTTTGAGCAGGTGCTGGAGAGGCTCGAAGATGACCACGGCGTAGAATTAGTCTCTGAGGCATTGACCCTTCTAGGCTCTTCTAGATTCGGTCTGAGTGAATTAGAATTGCTGGATTTATTGCAGCGTTCGGGAGAAGAAAGATTGCCGCGCATATTATGGATACGCCTGGCGCGTAACGCAGGAGCGTATCTTGTGCAGCGAGGGGAGTTGATAGGATTTTTTCACCGGCAGCTTTATGAAGCGGTAGAAAGGCGTTATCTAAAGCAAGAGAAAAAACATAAAAAATTAGCTAATTATTTTGAAAAAGCTCAACCGCTAAGAAAATTAGAGGAGTTTCCTTATCAGCTCCAGCTTAGCGAAAATTGGGCCGGTTTAGAAGCCGCGCTTTCAGATTTAGACTTTTTCTCCTTTATGTGGGATAGGGGTAGAAAATTTGAATGGATAGCCTATTGGCGGGCGCTTAAATTGCATGCTGACCCTGAGGATTCTTATCGAAGAGCAATTGAGGCAAGATTAGCTAAAGATGGTAAGACCGAAGAAGTAGCTTTGTTGTCAAGCAATATCAGCCAATTCTTAAAAAGTATGGCTTTATTCGTTCCTGCTGCTAATTTCGAAAGCCTTGCTATAAAAATCTGGGAAGATGCTTTAGAGCCCGATAATCCAAAGATAGTAAATAGCCTCATTAACCTTGCTAGAATTTATAAAGTCCAAGACCAATATAGCCAAGCACAATCTTTATTTGAGCGTGCCTTAAATATTCTACGTAGTGATACAAAAGCTAAACCCCTAGTGGTCGCTAGCTGTTCAGTTGATTTAGCGGACTCATATTTTTCTCTTGATACCTGGGCAAAGGGGACTGATTTATTCTTTTCTTCAGAAAAAATTTATAAAACCCAACTCGGACCGTTTCTTGAAACCAATAATTATGATTTATTTAACCTCGAGCGTTCATATGACCTGATAGAGTGGGCTAAATTTTATATAATTAATCGGCAACCGCAAAAAGCGCTGCCGTTATATGAGCGTGCTTTAGCAATACAGGAACACTGTCTCGGCAATGATAATTTAGAGGTAGGAGATTGTATTTTTAATATGGGGTTTGCTTACTATGAATTGAGCAAATTTCCTACTGCAGAATCTTTCTTAGAGCGTGCGCTTTCTATATTTGAAGATGCTCTTGGTCCTAAGAATATTCTTGTAGCCAGGACACTTACTTTATTAGGCCATGCGATTAATCTTCAGAAACGCTATTCTGAAGCGCTGGAAAAATTCCGTAAGGCTTTGGCTATAATCGAAGTTAATCCGGATGCCAGTTATTTTGATAAAATAGAAATTCATCGCAGCATGGCCGTATCTTTTCGTATGTTAAACGAATGCGAGAATTCACTTGTTTCTGGCCTAAGAGCTTTTTGGTTATGGAGAGAGGTTTCAAATAGAGAAAATGAAAATATGCACTTGTATTCATTGACGCTATTCCAACTTGCCAACAGCTTTAAGGTTAACGGAAACCTGGCTAAATGCATTTCTGTATACAAAAGAACGCTGAAACTAAAAGCAAGGTCCACTTTTAGGTTATTCAGAATTGTTCTCTTCAGCCCTTTCGATCAATACCTTGCGGCTGGATTTTTTGCCCTTACAGTATCTTTGTTTTTCGGCTATGGGCAGCCGGTTTTTAAGGCAAGTTTGATTTTGTTAATTATTGCGGCGCTAAGGTGCTTTTGGTATTACATTTCTAATATCGGCAAAAAATATGAAGGTTTAGAATATGAGAACCGTGCAGAAATTTTTGGTATTTCTCTTTTTATGCTTATTATCCCGCTGTTTACTACGGCGGCTTTTTGGTTCGGGCTTTTCCATCCCATCGCCGCCATGGTTATTCTAATCGTTATTATGTGGACTGCAGCGCATAGCTTACGCAATGGCTCCCAATATCTTACGGATCTCTATGTTTTTTTTGTTGATTATATCGGTTTTAAAATATTATTAGTCCATTACATTTTCTTGAGTTTCATCGTAAAAATAATCTCGTATCTCTGCTTTTCCAAATACGCTAAGGCTTCAGCCTTCCTGCATCTATCCAAATTCTATAGAATAAGAGGTAAATACGCCAAGGCTTTAGCCTATGCCAATAAGGGGTTAAAAATATTTACTTATATTTTAGGCATTAACCACCCGGACACTGCGGTTTCTTTTGCCATAACAGGCAATGTATACTTTGACCAGGAGGATTATTCAAAGGCTGAGCCTTTTTATCAGCAGGCAATTCAAATAACGGAACAATTTGGGCAATCTTCTCAGAAAATATTGAGCCAATACAGAGCTAAATTAAAAACTTGCAAAGAGCTGGAGCGTTTTGTCCCCAAACCATATTATGGTTGGGACAAAAATTTTTGAAATTAAACAAGGTGTTCCAATCCGCCCAGACCGTAACGTTAACAGAGTATGTTTTGCCTAAGCTTTTTCTTTGCCGTATTGTTTCTTTCAATACTGCCATTTCTAGAGCTTACTCGGCGTGCAGCTTAACGGGAAGGTTTTTGATTTTATAGAACATCAAAAAAATATATAAGAATTAGGTAAATAGGGATATAATGTTAAACCAAAAGAAAGATGCGTACAAAAAGCCTAATAAAAGGCGCATTTTTTAAAAAGGAGAGCATTTTTATGGCCGCTAAACAAAAACCCGGTCAGTTTAATCAGGTTGTAATAACAGGCGATGTAGCGCGGGATACCTATATCTATGAAGGTGAAAGAGCTTCTTCTTTCAAGGATAATTTGCGGGCAACCAAAGTGGTTGCGGAACTTGGCGGGGCCAAGCTTATTTATAATATTCTTGATGCATTGATAAAAGGGGCGGCTGGCGAAGAAGCTTACCAGGAAGAAAAACAAAAATGTAATATCGCAGGCCGTTGGAAGGTTATAAATGCGGCTGGATGCCAGGACGATAAAGATGCGCAGTGTATAAGTTCATACTCCCAGTGGAGGCCGTACGAAGAGAAAGATAAAAAGTTTGTATGGCGCATGAGTAAGGCGTTAGGCTATGGCTACGAGAAATACGTGTTTGAGCCGCCCGATAAAACAGGCGGAGTTCCAAAAGTATTGGTTATGCAGGATGCGGGATTTAAATTCAGATCGAGGCTTCAAAGCGGCAAATGGCTGTTAAATAATAGCTGGGATTGGATAGTCCTTAAACTTTCCAGGCCGCTTGGCGCCGGTGATCTTTGGAATGAGTTGATAAAAAAGTATGCTGATAAGCTGGTAGTAATAGTATCCGCGGATGAGTTGCGCGCCGAAGATGCAAAGATTGCGAAAGGATTTTCATGGGAACAAACCATAGAAGATGCAAGATACGCCTTGCATACAGCCCCGAATATTTCCACCCTCGCCAAATGTCGGCACTTGATAATAAGTTTTTCCGCAGACGGCGCGTTATGGTTAAACAATAGCAACCGGAACAAGCCTGAAGCGAAACTTTTCTATGATACCTCCTGCGCTGAGGGTGAGTGGGCAAAAAAGAATAGAGGAGAAGCTTTCGGATATATGTCTTGCCTTACTGCCGCTGTAACGTATGCGATTATGGCTGCTGCAGATAAAACAGTGTTGCTTGACCTGGAAGACGGGATTAAAAAAGGATTGTCGGCAATGCGCAACCTTATGAGGTTTGGCCATGGCGGCCTTGAAAAAAATAAAACACCGTCAGGGTTTCCTGTGGAGCGAATAGCCGCTGAAATAAGGAAACCGCAGAATTTCCTGTCAATTATTTCCGTGCCGTGGGCACACCCGGATAAAATCAATGATCAGGGGAAATGGATGATAGCGGAAATGCTTCAGCGTTCGCCTTCTTTTAAAGGGAATATTTCGCTGTGTGGGCTGGCTACCCATGTGGTTTACTACGGTACCGGAGTCTTAAAACACATACCTCACGCGCGTTTCGGAAAATATATGACCGCTGACCGTAAAGAGATAGAAGCGCTTCGCCGCTTAAAACAATTTATGATCGATTATAAGGAAAACCCAAAAGCGAATAAGCCGATTTCTTTCGGGGTTTTTGGCCCTCCAGGCGCAGGCAAATCATACGGCGTAAAACAGATAGTGCTGGAAGTGTTTGGCGATAAGAACTGGGTAGAATTTAATCTTTCTCAGTTTGGCGGCTTATCGGAGTTATACGGCGCGTTTCACCAGGTTCGAGACATCGTGTTAACCGGTCAGACGCCCGTTGTTTTTATGGATGAATTTGATTCAAAAAAATATGATTGGCTGCAATACCTGATATCTCCTATGCAGGACGGCCTCTTCCAGGAGGGGCAGCTTACTCATACTGTTGGAAAATGCATCTTTATTTTTGCCGGCGCAACAAGTTATACATACGAGGCATTCGGAACTTTTAAGAAGGACAAAGAAGGTAAAGAAGCAGAGAAAGATTTTATCCTAAAGAAGGGGCCTGATTTTAAAAGCCGCCTGGACGCTTATTACAACGTGTTGGGGCCGAACCAGCGGATACTCGATACAGAAACAGGCGAAGTTGACCTGCTGGATATTTCATGCCCTTTGAGGAGGGCTATTTTTATTGCGTCTAATATTACGTACAGTTCATGTTTGCCTGCGCCTATTGACCCAGGGCTTGTAAATGCTCTGCTGCAAGTTTCTAAATATAAACACGGCGCCCGGTCCCTTGCTAAACTTCTGGCGATACTTTTATCGCAGGATAAAACAACCCTTTGCCGCTCATCTCTTCCGGCTGACGCGCAGCTGGCAATGTATGTCGACCCTTCAGAATTTAACAGGCTTTTGCTTGAACCGGAAAAGAACCTTAGGGAATTTCCCGTTGATAACCTTGCCCGCGTAATTCATAAAGCATGGTCTATGCTTTGTGACGCAAAGGGCGAGAAAAAAGCCGAAGAATATGATAAAGGTTATGACCTCCTTGGCGCGGAAGAAAAAGAGGACAACCTGTCTGCCGCGAGGAGGATACAGGATATTCTCGCTACAATTAATCTCAAGATTGAAAGAGCAGCCGCTTCCCAGAAAACCGAGAAAGACCTTGACCGAACCATTAATGAGCACATTAAACATCACATGGAATTGCTTTCGGAGCTTGAGCATAACGGTTGGATGGACCAGCGGTTTAAGTCCGGATGGAAATTAGCCGAAAAAAAAGACGTTAAAAACAAACTGCATAATTTGTTGATACCTTATGAAAACTTAACGGAAGATCAAAAGGACAAAGACCGGACCACAATAAAGAATTATCCTGTAGGCCTAAAAATGGCAGGGTATAGGATCAATTGGATAAAACGAGGATAGTATTGTAACAGGCAGCGGAGAAGCATAATGGCTGATTTTAATAAAAAGATGTTGGAACAACTAGCTAAGGCCGCTCATCAGGTTTGGATGGAAGGTAAGATCAGGGACGGCTGGAAATACGGGCCGGTTACGGACAAAGGAAAAAAGATACACAGTTGTCTTGTTGCTTACGAAAAACTAAGCGAGTTGGATAAGGAGTCTGACCGCGATCTGGTTCGTGGCATACCCCGCATTCTTGCTATAGCCGGCTACGAGATAGCGCAGAAGAGGTGATCTGTTGGAATTTTACTGGGGCAAATATATAACCTGTAACAATTAATGAGCAATATCTGGAAAACTATTCCGTTATTTATCTCCTCAACCTTTCGTGATATGCACGCGGAGCGTGACGAGCTTAATAACGTGGTTTTTCCCGCAATCGCCGAGCGGCTAAAAGCTCGCCGCTGCAGGCTGGAGCCTATTGACCTGCGTGTTGGTGTTGAAACCGACAGTACGAAAACCGAGCGTGAACGCGAGCTTCAAATTCTCAAGGTTTGCCTTGCCGAAATAGATCACAGCAGGCCGTTTTTGCTCGTTTTGCTCGGCGACCGTTACGGCTGGGTGCCGGGAAGCGACCGCATTAAAGCCGCTTCCGACGAAGCAGGTTTTGCGCCCGAAGATAATGACGCTAGCGTCACTGCGCTTGAGATTGAATATGGTCTGCTTAAGAAAAATCCGGCTCAGCGCCGACGTTGTCTGCTCTGTTTGCGCGAACCGCTTCCCTATGACCGGATGCCGCAACAAAAAGCAGCCGTTTACAGCGATACCTTTGCCAGCGATCCGGGCGCGCCTGACCGCGTGCGTCGCTTACAAAAACTAAAAGATAAGATCAATAACGATCCTGAACTTGCCGATCATTGCCTTCCGTATAAGCTGGACTGGGACGAAAATTTGCAACAACCTAAGATTGGGAGCGAAAATAATATCCATGCATGGGGGCGTAAAGTCGAAGCTGCCCTTTGGGCGCTTCTTGATGATGAAACAAAACAATTCGCTGCACAAGCGGAACCGACATGGCAGGAACAGGAAAGCTTTGCCATTGAAGAGTTAGTCGAGCGGCTTAATGGCAGTTTTGTCGGGAGGGAAAAGATTGTTACGCAAGCCATTAATCTTGCCGTATCTGCGCAAACAGAAAATACAACCTGGGGTCTTTGCTTTGCCGGCGAAAGCGGCACAGGAAAAAGTGCGCTCTTCGCTCATATCCATCATAATCTTTCCCAACGCCGTGACGTCCTGCTCTTAGCTCATGCTGCCGGCGTTTCACCAAAGTCAAGCCAGACCGAATGGATGCTGAGGCGCTGGGTTAGCGAACTAGGCACGGCTCTTGGCGAAACACCCGCAATACCTAAAGATATCAAACCCGAAGCACTGGAAAGGCTATTCGCACAAATGCTTACTCGCGTAGCGGCTAGCCGACGCGTCGTAGTTCTGGTGGATGCACTTAACCAATTTCTGCGCACCGAACGTAGCCGTACGGTTTCGTGGCTGCCTGTGCTCTGGCCGGCCAACGCTCGGTTTATCACTACTGCCATCCCAGGAGAAGAAACCAGCCACCTCGCTCATCGGCCGGGATTTTCCCTTGTCAATGTTCCGGCACTCGACACCTCAGAATCCAATGCAATCGCTGCGCAAGTTTACGGCCGATACCATCGCCAGCCTAGCAACGATGTACTTCGTGAATTATTCTCTCTGCGTTTACCAGACGGCACGACTGCTGCCGGAAATCCGCTTTGGCTTAACATTGCACTAGACCTCATTAATCAGTTTGATATTGACGATTTCTCCGATGTCGAAGTGGCAGCGGGCGGATCGCCTGACGAGAAATTACGCGCTATGATATTAGAACGCGCCCGAACACTGCCGCCAGATGTTGCAGGGCTTTACGGTAGGCTGCTTGCGCGGGTCGAGAAAGTAGCTAGCATTGCTGAAACCCGTGCTTTTGCCGCGCTAATCGCACTCAGCCGTCATGGCTGGCGCGAGGAAGACCTCAAGCACCTTTTACCCAAAGCCGCTGACTTGTTTGATGCTTCTGTGGCACAGTCAGCCTCGCGCGCTTCGCATTCCTGGGATGCACTTCGTTTTGCCATACTGCGACGCTCTTTCCATGCGCATCTGGTCAAGCGCGGAGAGCTGGAACAATGGGACTTTGCCCATACTACTCTGCGTCAAGCAATTCTCTCCCGGCTGACAGCCGAGTGGCAGACTGGCAGGGCTAACAACCTTATATGTATTCTTTATTCCTACGGAGCAGATTACCTGGAAGCTCTAGCGCCAGGAACCGGTGTTCGCGAAAACGAGACCATGTGGCAGATGCTTGGTACGCGCGACGCCTTACGCGTAGCTCGTTATTACGCGATAACCACTTCCGAAAGCAAAATGCTCGCGCTTTTTTTATCGGAAGACGAAACAGAGAATTCCAACCACCCACTGCGGCAGTTCGTGCTATCGCTTTTGGACGTCGGCGGGAATAAACTGCAGGCAGTCGTAGCAAACAAATTTAATTCCGCGCTTAACGACGCACTGGGGATTGAAGGACACCTGTTTCTACGAAAAGAGCTTCTAGAGGCAACACAGCACTCTCTCGCCTGCTTGACCGAAATTGACCCGTCCAATGTTGACTGGCAGCATGGTCTTTCCAATAACTGTGTCAGAATTAGCGACGTGCTCAGAGCCCAAGGCGATTTATCTGGCGCACTTAAGGCTCTCCGGAATTCTCTCGTCATTTTGCAACGCCTGACCGAGGCTGATCCGTCCAGCACCGACTGGCAATACAACCTCTCTGTCAGCCATGTTCATATAGGTAACGCACTCAGAGCCCAAGGCGATCTGGCTGGCGCACTTAAGGCTTTCCGGAATTCTCTCATCATTTTGCAACGCCTGACCGAAATTGATCCGTCCAACACCGACTGGCAACACGGCCTCTACATCAGCCATGATTGTATTGGCCTCGTGTTCAGAGCCCAAGGCGATCTGGCAGGTGCGCTCAAAGTCTTTAGGGATGTTCTGGTCATTACCCAACGCCTGGCCGAGGCTGATCCGTCCAACACCGATTGGCAGCACGACCTCGCTGCCAGCCATGATCATATCGGTGATGCGCTTAAAGCCCAAGGCGATTTATCTGGCGCACTTAAGGCTTTCCGGAATTCTCTCGTCATTTTGCAACGCCTGGCCGAGACTGATCCGTCCAACGCCAATTGGCAGCGCAACCTTTCTGTCAGCCATGTTCGCATCGGTGACGCACTCAAAGCCCAAGGCGATCTGTCTGGTGCACTTAAGGTTTTCCGGAATTCTCTCGTCATTTTGCAACGCCTGGCCGAGGCTGATCCGTCCAATGCCGGCTGGCAGTATGATCTCTCTGCCAGTCAAGATAGAATCGGCGATGTGTTCA
Source organism: Candidatus Omnitrophota bacterium (assembly GCA_023227925.1). Classification (GTDB taxonomy): domain Bacteria; phylum Omnitrophota; class Gorgyraeia; order Gygaellales; family Profunditerraquicolaceae; genus JALOCE01. The sequence goes on along the minus strand of JALOCE010000019.1, from coordinate 5,356 downwards.
ACGACCAAGGCGACCTGGCTGGTGCGCTCAAGGCTCTCAAGGATTCTTTTACCATTCGAAAGCGCCTGGCCGAGGCTGATCCGTCCAACACCGATTGGCAATGCTACCTTTCCATCAGCCATGACTGTATCGGCGATGTGCTCAAAGCCCAAGGTGACTTGGCTGGTGGGCTCAACGCCTTTAGGGATTCCCTTGCTATTAGAAGACGCCTGGTTGAGGCTGATCCGTCCAACACCGATTGGCAGTATGATCTCTCTGCCAGTCAAGATAGAATCGGCGATGTGTTCAACGACCAAGGTGATCTGGCTGGTGCGCTCAAGTCTTATAAGGATTCTCTTGCTATTCGAGAGCGTTTAGTCAAGACTGATCCGTCCAATACCGGCTGGCAACGCGAACTTTTTGTTAGCTTCACCAAAATAGGCGACGTGCTCAATGCGCAAAGTAATCTGGCTGGTGCGCTCAATGCTTATAAGAATTCTCTTGTTTTTTTCCAACGTCTAGCCGAATCTGACCCAACTGATACCGGCTGGCAGCACGATCTTTCTCTCAATTTCTTTAAAATAGGCGACGTGTTCAAAGCCCAAGGCGATCTGGCTGGTGCGCTCAAGTCTTATAAGGATTCTCTTGCTATTCGAGAGCGTTTAGTCAAGACTGATCCGTCCAACACCGACTGGCAGTACAACCTTTCTGCTAGTTTCATTAAAATAGGCGACGTGCTCAGAGCCCAAGGCGATCTGGCTGGTGCGCTCAAGTCTTATAGGGATTCTCTTGCTATTTCTCAGCACTTAACCGAGGCTGGTCCGTCCAGCACCAACTGGCAGAATGACCTCTCTGTCAGCCAAGGAAAAATAGGTGACGTGCTCATCGCCCAAGGCGACCTGGCTGGTGCGCTTAAGTCTTATAAGGATTCTCTTGCCATTGCCCAGCGTCTGGCAGAGGCTGATCCGTCCGACACCAACTGGCAGTGCAACCTTTCTGTTAGCCAAGAAACACTGGGTGACGTGCTCAGCGCCCAAGGCGATCTGGCGGGTGCGCTCAAGTCTTATAAGGATTCTCTTGCTATTCGAGAGAACCTGGCAAAGACTGATCCGTCCAATGCCAATTGGCAGCGCAACCTTTCTGTTAGTTTCATTAAAATAGGTGACGTGCTCAGCGCCCAAGGCGACCTGGCTTCCGCATTCACGGTTTTCAGGTTTTCTCTTGACATCACTAAACGTCTGGCCGATGCTGATCCGTCCAATACAGACTGGCAAAGCGAACTTTTTGTCAGCTTCACCAAAATAGGCGACGTGCTCAATGCGCAAAGTAATCTGGCTGGTGCACTCACGGTTTTCAGGGCTTCTCTTGCCATTGCCCAGCGTCTGGCAGAGGGCGATCCGTCCAATACCGGCTGGCAACGCGACCTTTCTATTAGCCAAGAAAAACTGGGTGACGTGCTCAGCGCCCAAGGCGACCTGGCTGGTGCGCTCAATGCTTACGGGTCTTCTCTTACCATCACTAAACGTCTGGCCGATGCTGATCCGTCCAATACCGGCTGGCAACGTGACATTTTTGTCGGCTCCATCAAAATCGGCGACGCACTCAGTGATCAAGGCGATCTGGCTGGTGCACTCGAAGCTTACAGGGCTTCTCTTGTCGTTGCCCAGCGTCTGGCAGAGGCTGATTCCTCAAACGCCGTCTGGCAACGCGACGTATGGGGGAGCTATTGTAATATAGCGGAAATATCCGAACGAATAGGGAACGCGGACGCTCTCGACTGGTTACGTAAAGCTTTCGACAAGTTTTCAGAAATGAAACAACGGGGCATCATTTACCCCGGCGACGAAAAATACCTTGAGCAAATCCGCCAGAAACTCGAAGGCAAAATTAACTGACTAACATAAGTTCGACATAAAGTAAATTATATAAATGTTTTAATTCCTTTCCGCAGAAACAGGTAATCATAAAAGGTACAAGTTCTGGATTGTAATGTTACCGTTTAAGTAGGGATTTTTTAAGTTAGCGATAGTTACACGTAAGAGTTCCGGGAAGATAGCTAAGGTGGTGATTCGGCAGCAATGTCCACTTCAAGAGAGCAGGACAAATCTATCTCAAAGCTTCTCAGATAGTTACATAATCTAAGCCTTAGAAATACCGGACAAAACGGACAAATTTGGCGAGGAAATAACCTCTCTAAACTGCTAATTTCTTGATAATCACCGTATTTAGCCCTATAATACATACCTGTAGATAAAGAGAGGTTTCCCTTCGTGGAAGATGAGCGGGACCCCATTTTTTATTTTGACCATATAAAGCCTCCCAATCTGTAATAGAATCAGCGACTTGCGCAGGTTCTAACCGGTTGTGGAGGCAACGGATCGGGATGGAATCATTGAGGTCAATAATGGAAAATATCGTCCTTCTATTCACCCCAATCGTATTATAATGCCTAAGGGGGGGTGGTTTGACGATACTCTTGCAAAAATTATAGCCGAATTAAAGACGAAAAGAGATAAACGTTCTCAGCAACCCGGCCGCCAAGAATATAAAAAGAGTGGCGTAAAGAGATAAACAAAGGGGGTTATGCCGTGCTAGAAAAAATTATTAACTCTATATTTGGCAATAAAGTTTTAGAAACGAATAAGGCAGACGCTGCAATCCAAAGATCCTCTCCAGAAAAAATAAGACAGTCTAGAGTTGAGTCAATTTGTCATATAATCGAGATAAAAGTAAAAAAACTCAGGGAGGAGAGTCAAAAAGGACCGTTAATTCACCTTCGTTATCTTGCGCTCAAAGGGTTTTTTGATGATAAAGCAATGATGAGGGAATTTTTATTTGCCACAAGGACACATGTCATAAATTTTGAAGATTTTGACCGCCTTGAAGCGATTAAAGATGATCAAAAAGAATGGAACAGAAGATGGAATAGCATTGAGAGTTGGGAAAAAAGCATCAAAACCAGTATAAATATTTTTTTTGATCTGATTAGAGAGAAGTCTTTGGAAATAAAGCAAAGAGGTTCGATTTGTGAAGGGATAAAATACGGTTTAGAATTGCTGGCGGTTGAGGAGTTATTCGAGGAGAGGGACGTTGTTGGAAAAAATATTGATAAAGAAGACTGGAAAAAATCAAGATATGGAACTTGCGGAGTGGCGTGTATTGACGACGTGGAGTGTCGAATACAAATAGATAGGATTTTAAGGGAAAAACTAGGCGAAAAGAAAGATTCTTACGAATATGATAAAGTTCCCACGCTTAACATATTTCTCGAAACAATAAATCCAATATATGAAAAGAAAAGACAATCTATTTTAGCCAAGCAGGAAGACCCTGAAGAAAATCTTGATAGATTTAGACCGCAGAAAGGATATTGGGTAAACATTGAAAGGCTTATACCTAAATTCGAGGAAGCCCGTAACTTCACGATCATTTATAGGCCTAAAGGGCAAGTTATCCAACATGCGCTAAAGGTTTTTGATATTCAAGGCAATATAATTTTTGCGCAAGACCTTTGTACGGGAAAGGACAAGATCGATGTCAGGAAGCACAATATAAAGGATTTGCTTGCACATAGCGATGATCTATGCGTCGTTTCAGAAGATATCGAGCTCACCAAGGAAGAGCTTTCTGCAATAACTCTCACAACAGATTACACTCCATCCGCTCAAAAGACTGTTGATATCAACGAGGGGATGGGTAAAAACCGGGCCCATTTTAAAATAAAAATCGAAGCCATAGAAAAGAACTGTTCCGCATTTTTATCTTACTCCAATGAATTGGTCAGTGTAATGGTATTATGCAATTTTGAAAATGGCGCGTATCAAAATTGTTATCAATTTGATCAGTTATTGCACGACTATTTTCAGAATAAGGTAGAGCATAGCGCGATAAGATCCAAATTTACTGATGGCTCAGATAATATTATTATTAGCGCATCAAGAGGAATTAAAGATAGATATTTCGCTTTTGAAGAAGAGCTTTCTGATGAAGAGAAAAGCAATACAAAGATGATTGTGGACTATCTTTAAAAGGTGAGTATCTGATTAAGGGCTGTCCCATTTGGAGACACCCTAAAGCTTCACTTGTTGAAAGGGTTCCGGAGGTTTCCCCTCGTGAGATATGGGAGGGACCCGTTTTCTTCGCTTCAGCGAAGAAAACGTTCCTGCGAAGCCCGACCCGTGATTCCAATTTATGAAGGGCGAAGCAGAACGATATTAAAATGCTTGAGTTTAAAAATAAGGAAGGGGATGGATCTATTTTTATTAAAAATTAGAACCATCTTTTTTTATTTAGTAATAATTAAGTATTGTGTCCTTGGAATCTTGTTGAAAGAAGTCATGGTAGAATTACACGTATGAAAGAAATTGTGCTTCATGATCAGTGGCTTGTTAAAGCAGCCGTTGAAGATGTATTTAATCTGATTACAGACTTCGAGAAATTTCCGGAGCATTTCCCGAAGGTTGTTGAATCAATACAGGTGAAAAAACGGGAAGGAAATTATGTAGAAATGGAAGCAATTGTCAGATCATTCGGCAAAAAATTTCCGGTACAAATGAAAACCCATATTCTCCCGGGGGAAGGCTTTATCTCAGACAATGACAGTTTTAAATTCGGAACTTCCGGACATGAAGAGATGCTACTTTCCAAATCCCCCGAAGGAACCTTAATCGATTACACCTATCGCGTTTCAATTCATAACGTATGCCTACGCCTAGTTGCAACGCCACTTATCCGCTGGTATTCGATGAAGTACTGGGAAAAAGCAGTTATAAGCGAGTTAAGGAAGACGCTTGAGAAGTAACGGTTCCAAAGTAATTCCGTGGACGCAATACTTAATCTTCTAGCGCAAAACTAAAACTTATGCTAGTATTGTCAACAAGGGGGTAAAGAGTTTTACCTGTTTTTAAAAATATGATTAAATTAGATTTATTTCAAAAAAAAATAATTTTGTTTTTCATCGGCTCGTTGTTTTTGTCAGGAGCAGCATCGTATGCAGGTAATTCAGGCGCGCTTAAAAACGCGGTTATTCTCATCATTCGTCATGCGGAAAAGCCAGCCAGCGGTGTTGAATTATCTCCAGAAGGCGAAAAGCGAGCTGAGGCTTATGTAGGATATTTTCAGAAATTTACAATTGACGGCAAGCCCGTAAAGCTTGATTATTTATTCGCTGGGGCGGATACCAAAGATAGTCATCGTCCGCGCCTTACTATCGAGCCGCTTAGTAAGGCACTTGGCCTAAGCATCGACACCCGATTCCAGAACAATAAATTTTCGGAATTAGCCCACGAAATTCAAAGTCGGCCGCACGGTAAAAATATTTTGATCTGTTGGCGGCATGGAGAAATTCCTAACCTGCTTTCCGCTCTGGGTGTTGATC
>JALOCE010000140.1 GCA_023227925.1 Candidatus Omnitrophota bacterium | reverse complement strand
ACTATCCGGCCGGGCAAAATAAATGTATTCAAAGATACAAAAGGCACAAGGAGTCTTTTTACAGGGCATAACGGACTCCAGTTTATCTTTATAGATAAAAACAATCTCTCCGGGCAGTATATCCCTTATATATGTAGCGCCGATTAAATCTAAAGCGCAAGTTTCGCTGGCTAAAACATAAGCCCCATCAAATTTACCCAGGCACAATGGCCTCCAACCAAAGGTATCTCTTGCCCCAATCAAGATATCATTAACCATTAACACTAAAGAATAAGCCCCCTCTAACTTAGAAAGCGACCAGATTACCGTATCTTTGATATCCTTGTTTTGGCTGTGAGCTAATAGATGCGCAATAATCTCTGAATCCATAGTAGTCTGAAAAAGAGCGCCTTTATTCTCCAGCTCCCGATGGAGGCTTAACGTATTCGTAAGATTCCCGTTATGCGCAATAGCAATATCGCCGATTTTTGATCTTACGTAAAAGGGCTGAGTATTTTTGATATTGCTGCTTCCGGTAGTAGAATAACGCACATGCCCTATTGCCAGTTCGCCGCGCAGGCTGCGGATATTCTTTTCATCAAAGACGTCACTGACTAAACCCAGGGCTTTATGCAGATGCACTTTCCTGCCGTTACGTGTGATTATCCCGGCAGATTCCTCTCCTCTATGCTGAAGCGCATAAAGGCCTAAACATGCAAGCTGCGCCGCATCTTTATGTGGATATATCCCGAATATTCCGCACACTTGAACACCTCTCTCTTTCTTTTATTCCTTACTCATACGCCGAATAATAATAAGGAGTAAATGCCTCGAACTCCGCCGCACAAGTATCTACCAACTTGTAATCCGGCTTTATCCCTAATTCCATACGCCACTTTCTTATGATATCCTGGGTCTGGTTTAATAAACGGGCAAGCTGTAAATCTGAAAAGCCGTATTCTTTCGCTTTTTTAAGTAAATCCACTGAACTTTTCTCCTGGTTCAATTTCAATTCAGTTTTTATCTGTCCTTCTAATTCCACGATCTGCCGGATATTTTCCAAAAACCAGGGGTCAATCTGGGTTAATTTATAAATCTCTTCGATACTATTGCCTCTTTTGATAGCCTCTTTTATATAGAGGATCCTTAAGGCATTAGGAATTATTAAATTCTTTTTTAACTCGTCTTCCTCCGGCGGATATTTTAAATCGTCAAGGCCGGCAAGGCCTATCTCTAAAGAACGCAGCGCCTTTTGCAGAGCCTCTTTAAAAGTCCTGCCTATCGCCATTACTTCACCGACTGACTTCATTGCCACGGTCAAGGTAGGATCTGCTGATGCGAATTTCTCAAAGGTAAAACGGGGGATTTTTACTACACAGTAATCAATAGTCGGCTCAAAACAAGCAGGGGTCTTCTTAGTAATATCATTGGTGATCTCATCTAAAGTATAGCCGACCGCCAATTTTGCCGCGATTTTAGCAATAGGAAAACCGGTTGCCTTAGAGGCTAACGCCGAACTTCTTGAGACACGGGGATTCATTTCGATAACGACCATTCTTCCGTTTTTAGGGTGAGTAGCAAACTGAATATTAGAGCCGCCGGTTGCTACGCCGATCTCTCTTATGCAGGCAATTGCCGCATCCCTCATCTTTTGATATTCTTTATCGGTTAAGGTTTGGACAGGGGCGACTGTGATACTATCTCCGGTATGAACGCCCATAGGATCGAAATTCTCGATAGAACAGATGACCACGACATTATCCTTTAAGTCACGCATTACTTCCAGTTCGAATTCTTTCCAACCGATCAATGATTCTTCGATCAAGATTTCACCGATCATGCTCGATTCTAAACCAATCTTAGCCAATCCCTTAAATTCCTCTATATTATAAGCTACGCTGCCTCCGGTGCCGCCCAAAGTAAAGCTCGGCCGGATGATCGCCGGGAATCCTACTTCTTTTATCACCTCAAAAGCTTCTTTTAAATTATAAGCCTTGCCGCTTTTAGGCAGATCTAAGCTGATCTTCTTCATCGCCTCTTTGAATAAATGCCTATCTTCGCCTTTCTTGATCGCCTTTATATTCGCGCCGATAGTTTCTACTTTATATTTTTTTAATATGCCTTTTTTCGCTAAATCTACTGCCGCATTTAAAGCGGTTTGCCCTCCTAAAGTAGGCAAGAGCGCATCCGGCCTCTCTTTGGCGATTATCTTCTCGATCATCTCTGTAGTGATCGGTTCGATATAGGTCTGGTCGGCAATTTCAGGGTCAGTCATAATCGTTGCGGGATTTGAGTTGACTAAAATTACTTTATATCCTTCCCGTTTTAGAACCTTACAGGCCTGGGTCCCGGAATAATCAAATTCGCAGGCCTGGCTGATCACGATAGGGCCTGAGCCAATGATTAAAATCTTTTTTATATCGGTTCTTTTAGGCATGTTCCTCCATCATCTTGATAAACTCTCCGAAGAGATACCCTGCATCGTGCGGGCCTGCTGAGGCTTCCGGATGAAACTGCACGGAGAATATGGACAATTTCTTATGCCGCATACCTTCCAGCGTATTATCATTCAAATTTATATGCGTGATCTCAATATCTTTTTTATTCAAAGAACCTATATCTACGCAAAATCCGTGATTCTGCACGGTAATCGAAACCTTACCGGTCTTTAGGTCTTTTACCGGATGATTCGCCCCGTGGTGCCCGAATTTAAGTTTATATGTCTTGCCGCCTAAGGCTAAACCTAATATCTGCTGGCCCAGGCAAATGCCGAATATCGGCACTTTCCCGATTAATTTTTTTGTTGTTTCTATGAGATAGCTCACTGCCGCCGGATCTCCCGGGCCATTAGAGAGCACGATACCATCTGGTTTCATTTTCAAGATTTCTTCAGCAGTGGCCTTGGCAGGCACAACGGTTACCTGGCATTTATTTTCCATGAGTTTCGCTAAAATATTATATTTTAAACCGCAATCAATAACTACTACCTTGTATTTACTTCCTTTGGCTTTATGCCACGCATATTTGTGATCAATAGTGACTTCTTTAACTAAATCAACGCCGATTAATCCGGGTGAGCTTCTGGCTTTTTCAACTAAACTCCCCTCATCCAGATCCTTCGTCGATAAAATTGCTTTCATCGCGCCTGCCTTACGTATATGCAAAGTCAGCTTCCTTGTATCTATGCCTTTAATACCCGGGATATTATTCTCTAATAAAAAATCTCCCAGTGATTTTTGAGAGCGCCAGGAACTGGCGATCGAACTATATTCTTTGACCACAAAACCCTCTAAGAATATCCCGCGTGACTCTATATCCTCTTTATTTATTCCGTAATTGCCGATCAAAGGATAAGTCATAACTACGATCTGGCCTTTATAGGAAGGGTCTGTGAGTATTTCCTGGTAACCGGTCATACTGGTATTAAATACGACCTCGCCGTAGCGCTCGCCACTGGCGCCAAAGGATTCGCCCCTGAATATCGTCCCGTCTTCTAAAGCCAGTATCGCTTCCAACTGTTTATCCCGCTTTCTCCAGTGCTGCCCTGATAAATTCCCTGAACAAAGGATGCGCCCTATCGGGCTTAGACTTAAACTCCGGATGAAATTGCACGGCAATAAAATAAGGATGGTTCTTTAATTCAACGATCTCGACCAACCCTTTATTCTGATATATCCCGGAAAAAACCATCCCTTTCTTTTCGAATAATCTCTTGTATTTATTATTGAATTCATACCTGTGCCTGTGCCTTTCCTGGACCAGGGTTTTGCCGTAAACCCTGAATGCCAGGCTATTCTTCTTGACCTTGCAAGGATAAGCGCCCAATCTCATAGTGCCGCCTAATCCTTTGATCTTCTTCTGCTCTTCCAATAAACTTATCACCGGGTATTTGGTCTTCTTGAATTCAGTAGAATTAGCGCCGGCTAAATTGCAGGCATTCCTGGCAAACTCGATTACCGCGCACTGCATACCTAAACACAATCCAAAAAAAGGAATCCGGTTTTGGCGGGCGAATTTAATTGCCTTAATCTTTCCTTCGATCCCGCGGTAACCAAAGCCGCCAGGAACAAGGATCCCTGATACGCCTTTT
>JALOCE010000017.1 GCA_023227925.1 Candidatus Omnitrophota bacterium | reverse complement strand
AGATTAGATGAACAGGTTTTTGTTGACGGCTTAACGGGAATTTTTAACCGCAGGTATCTTAATTGCCGCCTGCCGAATGAAATAGAAATGGCTAAAAGGCACGGATACGCATTATCGTTATTGATCGTCGACATAGATCATTTTAAATCCGTGAATGATGAATACGGACATCAGGCAGGAGACAGAGTTTTGGAAGAGATAGCAGGAGTTATAAAGAGCCAGATGAGACGGTCCGATATCGTATGCAGGTATGGCGGAGAAGAATTTGCAGCCATATTACCGTATTCCGCTGGAAGGGATACTTATTTCTTAATTGCCGAAGGCATTAGAAAAGCAGTCGAGAGTAGAGAATTTAAGGTGTTGAAAAATAAAGAAGAGATAGTTTTGAAGCTTGCCATCAGTATAGGGGTGGCTACTTTAAATAAGGATGCATCCTGCGAAGACCTAATAAGCAATGCAGATAAGGCTTTATACCAGGCTAAAAATACAGGCAGGAATAAAGTAATATTGTATAGCCCTTTTGATTCTATTTCTTCGGATGCCGCTAATCCTTGGAACAGATGGCTTGCCCAACCCATTTCTATGTCTGATCTGAACCTGGATATGTTCCGCGACTATGACTATCGTTCTACGGGTAAACCTTTTAAATCCGCGATCGGCTTTATTTTAGGTTCTGTCTGGGCAGAGATGGCGCTTAAGAAAGCCAGAGCTGCAGGAATTGCCGGTAATAAAAGAGTAGTTCTTTCTAGAGATGCCCGCAAGATCGAACCGGAACTATTGGATGCTATTACAAGCGCTCTTAGGTACCAAGGCCTTGAAGTCATCTATGCAGCGGCGCAAGGGCCGAATTGTGTAACTTCTTATTCGTGGGCAGTCCAGGAATATAAGCCGCTTATGGGTATATTTGTTACCGCAAGCCATGTTTCCCGCCCCGCAGGGGAAATTGTCCGCGGTTTTAAGGTGGCTATACTTAATGCTAAAGGCGGTTCTTTGCAGAGCCTAGCCACGCAAGAGATAAAGAAGATTTCCAGGGAGCGCGTTGTAGAGTTAATTAAACACCCTGAAATAATCACAAGCCTTGAGGCTTCCGAAAAAGGCGGCTTTATTGAGGCTGATATAAATGGAAACTGTATCCGGTTTAACGCGTTACTGGGTGAGGTTGTTTATCATGGTGCCTCTCTTTACGGATTAGCAAGAGAACTTCAGGAGGCAAACCGGCCATTAGAGGTGTTTAAAATTTGGGAGTATGGATTTCCTTTGGGCGATCCGCTTGAAGGAAGAAAAGTCGTTATAGAAGGAGCGCATACTCCCAGCGGCGTAATCGCAGCAGAATCTTTCAAGAGGTTGGGCGCAACAGTAGTTTTGATTAACGCAGATATCATAGAGGTAGAAGGCGAGCATAAGGCAGATCCGTCCATAGAAGCTAATCTTGCGGAGTTAAAACAAAAGATACTCGAAGAAAATGCCGATTTTGGCCTTGCCTTTGATTTGGATGGCGATAGGGGCGCTATTATCGTAGCTAAACCAGGCGCAAGGAACGGTGAGGTTGCCTTTGAGACGCTGGCCCCGGATAATTTAATCGTGGCACTGTTGCCATTTCTCAAAAATAAATGGGGCTATAATCCTGAAAGCACCGGTAAAAAAGTCGCCGTAATCCGCGATGTATTAGGAAGCTTTGCGGTAAATAATATGGCTGGCAAACTGGGGATTGAATCTTTTCAGACCGATGCGGGATACGTTTTTCTTAAAGCACTAAGAAGCAAGATTATATCGCAAGGTTACATAGTGCCTGTATATGGTGAGCGCTCAGGGCATTGCTGGCTGGATGTTTCCGGAGAAATTGAGAATCCTCTTGCGGTTGCTATTCTTTTTAGCGTCATGGTTAGCAAGGAAAAATATGCTAAAGGCCAGGCTTTTTCAAGGTTTGCTTTTTACGAGGCTTATCAGGGAAAGAGTATTCCTTATTTACAATCGCCACGATTCCAGCCGGCATACCATCCGTCTCTTTTAAAGAAACTATCAGTAGATTGCCGTAATAATACAGGCTGGGTTTTTGATGTGAATAGCCCGGCAAAGAATCCTCCGCAGGCCATTGTCGCCTTAGGTAAAGATACGGTTATACAAGAGATGTCCAGGGAATTTACCGTAGGTAAATCGTATGCAGCCGGTAACTTTACTTTTATTGTTAAAGAGTTTAATACTTGCAGAGACGTCTTCGAAGAAGGCGGACTCTTCAGGTTTGCAGATATAGTTTTTGGTTTAGTCGACGGTTCATTCGCCGGAAGGTTTGTCTTCAGGGCTTCTTCCAATGACCCGACTTTTGTCTGCTCCTATGAAACGCCGCTTTTAAAAGGAGAAGCCTTGGATTCGCCTGTGCCCTTAGAAAGGAAATCCGCTATTGGCGGAATCATCTTAGACTGGCTGCAGGAAAATAGCTATGCGCTTATTACAAAAAGCAGCTTAGAAGAACATCTGAAACTTTCCTTGGAAGAAGCGAATCAGAAAGCTAAAAAGTTAAACCTGGAGGCCCCGGAGCAGGATTTAATAAAATATAAATCAAATAAAGAGGCGAGTAAAATACCAGAAGTCTTAGAGGTTGATGCAGCCGCTCAGATTATCCATGTCTCTGCCCGGAATATCCGTACTGGCAAACACTCCTACACCTGGGGCAAGCCAGCTAAAGATTCAAATATCCTGAGGCTCTTAGGCCTAAATTATAAGGATATCCCGGATGAGGATATATCTGATGCTAATAAGGATAATCCTAAGAATGAGCCGGTTGGCGAGCTCTGGCTTGCTTCAGATGATCCGACTCATCCTTCGCAGGCAATCTTAGCTGATGGCTCAAAACTTACTCTCTCTGAATTCTTGCAGGAACAAGGAAGATGGGTTTTAGGAGAGAAACACTTTTCTAAATACGGCCCATATATGGCTACAATTATGAAGCTTATTGACGCCGAAAAATCGCTGTCAGTGCAGGCGCATCCGGCTATAGGCCATCCTAGCCGTCCTGCCAAACCGGAGATGTGGATGTTAACAGGAGCCGGCGCACGGCTCTATCTTGGTTTTAATAAAGACACCTCGGATGAAGAATTAAGGAAAGCTTATGCTGAAGGCAGATTAGAAGAGCTACTTTATCAATTAAAAACCAAGCCAGGTGATCTTATAGTTGTAAACGGCGGATTAATCCACGCCATCCGAGCCGGCACAACTGTCTGGGAATGGTCGCATGCTCCCACAGGGGAAGAAATTAAAAAAGGCGATTTGAAACGCGCTACTGTTTCTCCCTGGGATAGGACGGATGGCAAACAACCGCGGCCCGGAAAAGAAGATTTGGAAGGCACAATAGAAGTCTTAAACGATGCCGCAAACCGGGCAGGCATTCCTGCTTATAAAAAATTAGATTTAAATAGGGTGTACAGCCAAAGAACATCTATTTATACCGATCCGGATAATAACCGTATCGATAATCTCTTCGCTACTTCGGAAGTCATCGTGGATGAAATAACTGTTTCTACGAGGCTGCCTCAGTATACCGATGGCCGCGGCTACCCACTTTTTATCTTAGAGGGTTCTGTAGAAATCCGCGCCCCGGATAATACTCTTGTTACTACTCTCACCAAGAATGACTGCGTAATTATCCCTGCCTATTTAGGAAAATATATTCTTATAAATAAAACCAATGAGCCTTCGCGGATAATCCGTTGGTATGCGCCGATAGGGACTGCCTTTGATAAAAAAGTTAATGAGAAATTAGAGAGTATTTTAGAGCAGAATTGTTTGGTAAAGACAATTGCTCTGGTATTAGGAAGGCCGATAGAAAAGATAGCAGATATGTTCATCGAAGGCGGAATAACCCTATATAATTTAGAAGGCACGGAAATACTTTTAAAGAAGGCATTAGAGATCATCTGCGATGAATTAAAAGGCATAATCCGTCATTCCAGCATTATTACGGATACGCAGACAGGTGAAATAAAGGATATAGAGATACAATTCTGCCTTGGCACAATGCCTTTTAAGTCGATTCGTATCGAAAGAATAGGGCCTTTTAAGTCGCATGCGCGGATAGGCGAAGGGTATGCATATATTTTTGTTCCTGCCGGGATTGCGCCTTTGCAGCTTGCCATAAGAAAACTTTCTGATAAGGATTATGTAGGGATAGATGAAGTTTCTTATATCGAAACAAAAGTTACCGAGAAATTAAAAGAATTACAGTTTACCGATTTTGACCAGCACTTATTTGTCGTAGAAGGCAAACACTACCGGCTTTATAAAAAATTAGGCAGCCATCCTATTCACGTAAACGGAGAAACCCAGGGTACATATTTTGCGCTTTGGGCGCCAAATGCGCGTGAGATTGCCGTAGTCGGCGATTTTAACGGATGGAATTCCAGCTCTAATCGTATGGAGCGCGTAGGTTCAACCGGGATATGGCAATGTTACATCCCTAAAGCTAAAGAAGGGAACTTTTATAAATATTATATAAAAGGTTGCGACGGAATGGAGCGTTTAAAATCTGATCCTTTTGCTTTCTTCAGTCAATATCCTACACAGGAAGAACCTTCTAGGACTGCCTCGATTATTAGGGATCTTTCTTATAAATGGAATGATGATGTTTGGATGAAACAACGTAAGGATAAACAGGCCTCCAATGCCCCTATTGTTGTATATGAAGCCCATCTTGGTTCTTGGCGCAGGATAGAAGAGGATGGAAAATGGCGTTGGATGAATTATCGTGAACACGCAGAAAAGCTCGCTGAGTATCACGAGCAGGGATTAAAATTTACCCATGAAGAACTGCTTCCGGTTAACGAACATCCGTTTTATGGCTCATGGGGATATCAGGTGCTTCATTACTACGCTACTACTTCGCGCTATGGAACGCCTCAAGATTTTATGTATTATGTGGACTACTTACATCAAAAAGGCATAGGGGTAATACTGGATACTTCTTTTGCCCATTTTGCAAGTAATGGAGACGGCCTGGCTGATTTTGACGGCACAGAATTATATTCCCATTCGAATCCTCTTCAAGGAAGGCATCCAGATTGGGGCACGCACATACCTAATTACGGACGCACGGAAGTAAGAAGCTTTCTTATTAGTAATGCCCTATTCTGGATGGATGTATACCATATCGATGGTTTACGCTTTGACGCGGTCGCTTCAATGGTTTATCTGGACTATTCCAGAAAGCAGGGGGAATGGATCCCCAATATTTATGGAGGAAATAAGAATTTAGAAGCAATCAGCTTTTTAAGGGAATTAAACGAGGCAGTACACCAGGAATTCCCGGATGTTCTGACTGTTGCGGAAGAATCTACGGCTTTCGAAAAAGTTTCTTGGCCTACTTCTGCGGGCGGGTTAGGTTTTGACGGCAAATGGGCAATGGGTTTTGTTTATGACACATTAATAAAATATCTGCAGCTTGATCCTGTCTATAGGCGTTACCATCACGATGATTTGATCAGATATCTCAGTTATGCTTTTAGCGAAAACTTCTTCATTCCTTTAACTCATGATCTGGTTGTGCATGGCAAGAAATCATTATTAGAAAAGATGCCAGGCGAACTCTGGCAGAGGCTTGCCAATCTAAGATTGCTTTTTGGGTTAGTATTCTTTATGCCGGGGAAAAAGCATATTTTTATGGGCAGCGAGATAGCGGATTGTAAAGAATGGAATCATGACACAAGCCTGGATTGGTCCATTCTTAATTATCCGGAACATAAAGGTATACAGAATTGCGTAAGAGACCTCATTGAAATTTACCGCAGAGAGACCTCTTTATATCAGCTTGATTTTGACCCCCGTGGTTTTGAATGGATAGACTGTAATGATCACCGGCAGAGCGTTATCAGCTTTATTCGTAAAGGAGAAAATCCTGATGAATGTATCGTTGCTGTTTTTAATTGCACGCCTGTTTCCCGCGATAATTACCGCATCGGCATGCCTTGGGCTGGGCAGTGGCAGGAGATCTTCAACAGCGATGCTGACTGTTATGAGGGAGCTAATATAGGTAACGGCGGTAAAGTTATTGCCACAGAAGAGCCAATGCATGGCCGGCCTTATTCTGCGAGCTTAACCTTGCCTCGATTAGGTATGGTAGTATTTAAAGGGAATAAGAATGATGTAAAAGTAAGTAATTCGCCTTTCTTGCTGGATAAATCTTTAATCAGTGCAGAGAACAAAGAAAACCATCATTTTATAATTACCGAGAGCGGGAATAAGTTGGCATTCAAAGTAAATTCACTGCCTTCACCTATTAGAGGGCCAGCAACAGAAGCCTCGGATATTTTAGTAAAACTTATGCGCGGAAATTCCTGGCTTCAGGATCTATTTTTGCGTATCCACCAGCGCCCAGAAGTAGCGATAGAACTAACTGGCTCGATAGAAAGATTAGGTTGTGCCTCGGTTAATTTAATCAAGCTGCATCATATTATCCAGAGCCGCGCTCCGCCCTTTATCGCCGCGCTTACCCTTGCCGAAGAAATCCTGCATTATTATTATCCCGAGAATGAAGATTTGGTGCACCAGGCGATTTACCACTATATTGTTTCCGCAAAAACCCTCCCCATTTTTGTAGAAGAACTTCAAAAAGCAAAAGAAGAAGGAATTTATCTGCAAAAAGAATGCGAAGACCTGCTTGCCTTATTGGCTATTCATCCTGATTTAGGTAATTTAGATGAAAATAATATTCTTGGCCGGGGGATTAAACAATGGGCAAAAGAACACGGCTTATTTTTGTCCGGAGCCGGATGGGGTTTATATCATAGTGATTACTACGAAAGAACGGCCTCGCGCAGGGCATCTTACTTAAAAGAAGCCCGCTTCTTTAATATAGAACGGCTGCGAAAAGAAATTTTGGATGCAGCAAAGATGGCCGGCACAGAATTAGATAAGAGGACTGAATTTCTATTGAATTCCGGCTCGAGAAGGCAGTTGTTGGCGGTTATTAAAACCTGGGTAGTCTACCAGAAGTTTGCTACCTACGGGCATAATGAAATAAAAAGGGAAAGATTATTTGCGGATCCGGAGCTTAATGATGGTTATTGGGCGCATATTATTTTGGGGAAACTTCCCATCTGGCCCATAAACAAAGACGGCAGTTTTAATTTTAAATTAATCAAAAGCTTCCTGAACGCAAGGCTCTACTCAAATGAGGAAAAATCAATCCTGCCTGATTTGGAATATTACGCCAGCGATAAAGTTTCTTTGAATGACCAATACAAAAAACTGAGAGACTTCAATAATCCTGTTTCTTCGGCCAATGGCTTTCTCGCCGGTTTACTGGTTCTAGGCAGCTCGCCTGTTTTAGCAAATGATACGGCTATTAAAGCTGTCCAGGGTTCTAATCAAAATCCGGATGAGGCATTATTATACGTTATTATTATTTTTGGGTTTGCTATAGGCTTTTTTGTCGCTGGGTTTCTCCATGAATTCGGGCATTATTTGGCAGGAAGGCTCTTGATAAGCAAGGAGTGCGAAACTGTAAAAATAGAAGGATTCGAGATCGGCTCTTCTATGGGAAAGAATGCTACCCGGGTTTATACCAAGGAAGAGAGAGTCAGTTTAATAAGCACAATGTTATTCCATTCTGCAGGGCTTATTATGAATGGAGCAATTTTATGCATTAGCCTTTGGCTTGCGTTCGCGAGTTTTAAGATTACGGGCTCATTTTTCTTGCCGGGTGCTATATTTGCTTCTTTGGTCATTCCGAACTTCAGATTCTTTGTCCTGAACGCAATTCCGATCGAAGACTCGGATAGTATGCAATTTATCAAGTCACTGAAATTATATTTGAGAGGGTTCAAATTCGTAGATTTTAAAAATAAGATAGCATTTAAGCAGAGGTTTATTTCTGTTAGTAGGGCTTGGGATAATGTCAGGGAAGGTTTAAGAAGGCTGGATTTAAAATATCCCGGAATTTCCAAGTTAGTAACCGCTAAGGGGCTTCTCTGGCTGAATGAAGATGGTGTTATCCATTTGATAGATGAGGCGATAAGGAAAAAATATCCTCGCCAGGCTAAAGAGATTATAAGAGATATTTGGCAGAGCGCTCTAAGCGTGAATATAAGCGAATCCTGTCTGCCGCAAGATCAGGCCCAGTACCAATTGCTTAAAGAAGCAATGGAAAAGGGTATTGTGGAAATAGAAGATACAGATTTACCTTTTGGGATACAGCGTAGCAAACTCATCGAGTACTTGGCTAGGAAAGGTTTTATCTATAGCCACCAGTATATTTCTGATGGTTCTATTGTTTATAAAGGTAAGCATAACGGCACAAAAGACAGGCCTGTCAATCCTCGTGGATACAAAGACCAGGCATTATTGAAGCATTTACGTAGCGCTAAAATGGAAATTAACGCGGACTTGGATAATATCAAGAATGGCAAATTTGACGGAGAGATAGTCTTTGTCATCGGCCATCGCGAGGAAGAAGAAGATGCTTTATCAGGGGGGCCGAGTGTTTCTTATCTATTCTCAGAAGTTGAAAGGATGCGGTCATCGGGGAAAAGAAAGATCAAATATTTTCCTATTGTGCAGGACCCTCTATACAAAGGGACAGAGGATATGTTGATAAAAGCGGGAATTAAAGAAAGCGATTTAATCTCTTATGGAAGTATAGAAGAAAAAATCAAAGGGATCAGCCGGATGCCTCCAGAGATAAAGGGGAAAATAAAATTAATCCTAGCCGATCATAATAAAGTTGAGAGAGAAGAACTTAAGCAATTCGAAGTAATCCTGATAATAGACCACCACCCCGTATTAGGCGATATTCCGGTACCCGCAAATTCTATCATCGTAGATTCCGTATCCTGTACTGCCACTATCGTTTCCGGCCTATACCGTAAATATGGCATTAAACTTCCACAGGCAATAGCTTATATGCTTTTATGCGCTATTTTTTCAGATCTGGATGCAGTAGCTAGCCCGGAGAGCGGAAGCTATGGGTATATCTTAAAATCCAAAACTAGCATAGATGCTGATGTCGAGGAAATAAATAGGCTGGTTAAGATCTGTCAGGTTAAAGATATAGACGCCTTTATTGGCGAGCGCGCTAAACATATGTACTATACTCAGCATGCCACTGCGCAGGAGTTGATGCGTGACTCCAAAGAGTATACATATAAAGGCATGAGCGTATGCATCAAACAGGGAAAAATTTTCATTAAGGAAGAAAGCATAATCCATAAGCTGGCTCTTAAGAAAGATACAGTCGACCAACTTATTAAATCAATGAGAGAAGAAATGAAGCGTAAGGGCCACCGGATAATATTGCAGTCATTGACTGCTA
Organism: Candidatus Omnitrophota bacterium; assembly: GCA_023227925.1. Lineage (GTDB taxonomy): Bacteria > Omnitrophota > Gorgyraeia > Gygaellales > Profunditerraquicolaceae > JALOCE01. The sequence continues at coordinate 14,272 of JALOCE010000017.1, read as the reverse complement.
TTACTCACGATGAATACGGCTCTCACATGATTATCCGCGCCGATAAAGAAGCGATGAGGGCGTTGATCAGTTCTGCTTCCGAGGCAAAAGAAATTAAGACAGCTATAATCCGCAGTTTGTTAGCAGCTCAATCGATAAAAAAGCGCCTGTATCATAGATATGGTGCGCATTTTATGGTTACCGAGTATATAGACGAACTAAAGGGATATTTTAAAGATATATCGGAATCATCTTATCATGAATTAGTCCATTCGGCGATTCAGATATTGAATGAAAACTCTTCTATTCTTGAATACCCGCGTGCCGAGCACATCATCACGCTAAAACTAGAAGAGATTATTAAGAGATCAGGCTTGTCTTTTGATATGGCTAAAGTAATGAAGCTAAAACAGATTAGCGAATGCACCTATGAGGCGGTAATCCCCGGAGTGGGTTCGCGCAAGGCAGAGTTGTTACCATGGGTTGAAAAAGCGATAGATTTTCTTAGCTCTCGGGCAACTACGCGTTCAAAGTCAGAAGAGGAATTACCCAGGGCAAAATTAGTTGGGCATATAAAGCAAAATACATGGCAAGATACTAAATACAAAGAGCATCCGGCGCTTCAGGAGGCAGTAGAATTGTTAGAGCCGCGTATAAACAATAAGTATCCCGATGTTTTACCCGGTTTCTTAAGAATAAAAGAGATGATAATAGATCCGGGCCGCCTGAGAGCCGGGCCTTCGGATTTAATCTATGGCGCAGCTTATCCCCGTCGGCCTTCTTCCAAAACCGTCCTCTATCTCGACAGCTCTATTCTCGATAATCTTCGTGAACTTGCCAAAACCCTCCTTCACGAATCAGCAGAACTCTCCGGCAAGACTCACGCAGAGAGCCTATTGTTAGAAAAAGAATTTGATTCAAAAGAGGTCAAGCTGATAAGTTCTGACACGCCGAAAACCGGGCTTACTGATGAAGTGCAGTTAGTCTGGGAAACTATGACCTGTAGGGCAATGAGGAATTATTATGAAGAGGATGGGCACCCGTGTAAATGGTTCTCTAGATACGGCCCATTTCCGGCTTATGCCTGGATAGAAAAATTTCCCCAAACCAAAAAAGACCAGACCTTAGAAGTAAAATATGCAGGAAAAAGATACCAGGTGCCAGAGCTATTGTCAGGCTGCAGAAAGGCCCCGATTATGTCTATCGGCATCAACCCCAATCTGACAGCCTTCCACAAATACAGAATAAAAAAGACCCCTGGTGGCGAGGTTACAGATAAGACAAAGATAACCATTGAAGAATACGGCTTAAGAAAGATCTATCCTTATTTCGATAACATAAAACAGTATGCGGAACATTTCAGGAAAAGAACAATATATACGCATTTGATTGCTAAGGAAGTATTTTTCAATAACGAGGTAAATCAGGAATTTATCTACGAAATCGGAAAGTCCTTAACCATAAAACAGGAAGTAGTAAAAATGTATACCGCCTACAGGGATATACTTCAACTGTTTGGGAAAAAAGCGGGATTCAGTAGAGCCAAGATGGAATTAGGGGAGGACGTATCCTATTATAATATGATAGCTTGTGGTTCGCCAAAATGGGCAACGGGGATTGAGGAAGAAGGGGGTATCCCTGATGAGGCGATAAGAAACGGCTTGATTGAAGCATGCTTTAAGCAAAGAGGATACCTAAAAAGGCAGATAGCCCAGAGTAATCCTAAGGTCCTTATAATGTTTGGCCAGCCTATAGCAGACGCCTTCATAGCAGAGTTCAAGGATGATTTTATTGGCAATGCCCCTGCGCTGGGAACGCGGATATCAGATTTAATTCAGCAGAATAACTTCGCTGTAAAATTCAATGAAAGCAGAATAAGGGTGATATTTTCTCCGCATGCAAGCGGTAGCGCTTTGTATAATGACCCTAAACTTAGGTGCCAGGAAAGGATTGTTGAGGCTCTACTGGAAGAACTCGGCCCGGGAAAATTAGAGCTGGATAAGGAAACAAGGCATTTGAGAAGAACAGAAGGGCCATGCCATTTCTGCGTCAATGACTTATATCAGATAGAGGATGGCTGCATGTACGGCAAGCTGGGCCAAGAGGATAAGCAGGGCAGCAAAGAAGGCATAAAAGGCGGCCTGGTTACCCGCGAGATATTCTTAGGCTGGGTAAAGAGAAGTGAATTCCGGAAGTGTTTGGAAGGCTTGAGGGATTTTGTTAAAGCATACCAGATAAATGCACCACGTATCTTCAGAGATCAGTATCTTCCTTATCTCCAGGCTAATGCTCCGCCGGAAGCAATCAACGCGCTCCTGGTAAGGATGCTTAAAGCTCCCGAATTGAGTTCACTGTATGATGGGGAAAACAGGATTAATATTTTGATTGGGGCTTTAGGAGATAATGATCCGCAAATAAGTAGTTCATCTTTAGAAGAACTGGTGAAGATTGGCCCATCGGTTGTCGGTCCTTTAGAATTAGCATTAGAGAATAAAGGGTTAAAGTTTCGTTTGTCAATTATAGAAGTTTTAACTCGAATACCAGACGAACGGATTACCGGTATATTAGAAAAAAGATTAGAGGATCCTGTTGAGACTCCTGAAATACAGGGCGCAGTAGTTGAAGCTTTAGGAAAAATCGGCAATAGGGATAGCTTGGAGAAATTAAAGGGATCGGTGTTTATATCTCGCTATATCTGCACAATAGCTGTAAGGACGCTTAAAGATTTAGCTATGAAAGGCAATAGCCCAGCTGTGGAGGTATTATTGGACATCGTAAAGTTACTGAATACAAACCTTTCTATGTTTTCTGCTGCTGAAGATGCGGCTGATGGAGATCAAAATGAGGTTACTATTAGTGCGGAAAAAATAGAACAAAGAGTCCAAAGGTGTAAATTCCATCAATATATTGCTAGCGAAATTAAAGAGGCTATCATCGCCATCGGCCCTTCGATTGCCGATGCAATAATAAGCGTACTGAAAGATGAAAAAATATTGCAAGATGAAGATTGTGAATGCGGAGTAAGAATCTTAGCTCGTATATTAAGTAAGATAATTGATAAGCATAAATGTGTAGAAATACTAAGGGAATTATTACAGATAATGGAAAGATTACATACGGATTTATGGATATCTGCTAAAAATAATGCCCCTGAAATTAAAAGCAAGAAAGATGACGCTCGTTGTAACGTAGAAGGTTTATTTATAGATATAATTGATGCATTGGGTGATATAGATACAGAAGAGAGCACAGAGTTATTGAAAGAGATAATAAGAAATAACCCTCTTGGGTGGTATTCTCATCCGCGTGAATGGGCTATGCGGTCATTGTGTAATAAGCAAGCAATAAAAACAATCATTGAGTTGTTGTTAGAAGAGATCCGAGAATTAAAATATGATGATTCCAGTAATGTTGTTCTTACGGCTGTTGATTATTTGAAGCAACATATGGGGGACAAAGAAGTTGAAAAAGCATTAAAGGAAGCATTATCAGAGATAATAGCAAAATTAATAAAAGCACCGGAATATATAGATTTCGATAGCATGTTTACTTTAGTCCATAGTTATTATCCGTTGACAAATGCTTTAGCTGGTACAGGGGATGCAGATACGATCAAGATTTTAGAAAAGAGCCTATCTTTATTTTCTAAGAAAGCTCTTGAGAAAGATAACCATAATTATTCTGAGTTTTTCCCTGAGATCCAACGGCACACAAAAAAGATGATACGCTTTGCGAGAATGAAAAGTAGACATAAAGAGAAGCAAGGCGGTAGCGAAGGCATAAAAGGCGGACTGGTTACCCGCGAGATATTCCTAGGCTGGGTAAAGAGAAATGAATTCCGGAAGTGTTTGGAAGGCTTAAGGGATTTCGTTAAAGCATATCATATAAATGCGCCCCGTATCTTCAGAGATCAGTATCTTCCTTATCTTCAGGCTAATGCCCCGCCGGAACTGCTTAAAGGCATCCTTGATTGCGCCGAGCTTGGACCGTTACATATTTTTATCCGCCCCATATTTACCCGGAGAGTACTTAATCCCCAGCAAGATATTTTACTTTTACCCGCTCCTTTTTATACGGATGTTTTAGAGTCAATAAAAAAACTTAAAGGGGTAGAGGTTCTTCAGAGAGGCAATAAACAAATCATGATTTTGGTGAAAAAAGATAGTTATTCTCCCAGATTGATAAGAAATATAGAAAATTTGCTTAGTGAAACAAAGATCTTCTGGAAGAAAAAAACAGATTGTCTTCCTTATGGGCATGCCTGTTCTTTCTGGGTGTATCCTAAGTTCAGCTTTAAGGATTTCCAGATAGAGATCGAGCCTTCCGATAATACTGTAGTAGCTATTGAGGGAGAATGGGCGGTAACTTGTGCCTACGATAAGAACTATAAATTAGCCACTTATGGAGTTTCTACCTGTAAGGGTATATTGATATACAACCCCGCTACCAAAGAAGCAGCCGTAGCACACATTAATAATAATCTTGAACTTTTTAATACGGTATATGAAATGTTCGCGGCGCTTAAATTCATACCTGGCCAAGATGGAATTCTGCAAATATGGCTGACCGATAATATCGACTTAGAGGACGGCTATATCAAAGAGGCCTTGCTTTATAATTCGGAATACCAGGGGGTGCTTCCCAGGAATTTTATATTCAATACCAGGAATGGGGATTTGATAGAATACTCTCGCGAGTATGTTAAAGATATCTTCTGTAAGGACGCGAGCTCTGCAAGAAGAGTTGAGATTTTAGCATTTAAGATGGAAGACTCGATACCTTTCCACACAAAGATATACCATCCTGTTTATGCCGGAATAGGCAAAGAAGAAATAGTTTCTAATAAGGAAGAAAAGATCCTTGAGGATGCACGGGGATGTATGGATGCTTATACTATTACTTCCTTGGAGCAGAAGATGAGTTTTATTTTAAACGAAATAAAACACTCCGAAACTAATTTACAAGGAATTTATTATGAAAGAGTGTTCGTTACAAATGCAGAACACGAAGAAATGCTCTCCAAGGCGGTCGAATTCGAGATAGGACTTATAGGGCAACTCGCTTCTTTTGCGAATTTATGTAATAAAATCAAAAAGAATTTTATCTGGGATAATTTTGAGATTATGAAGGACGTATTAGTTGAGATAGCTAAGAAGAATACCTATAAAGGTAAATCTCAACTAGGCGAGGATATCCATGGAAAGATAAAGAATGCTTGTTTGGATACTTTAGGCAAGTTGCGGTGCACCATGGTAAACCAAGGCATAAAAGGCGGACTGGTTACCCGCGAGATATTCCTAGGCTGGCTAAAGAGAAATGAATTCCGGAAGTGTTTGGAAGGCCTGAGGGATTTTGTTAAGGCATATCAGGTAAACGCGCCCCGCATCTTTAAAGATCAATATCTTCCTTATCTTCAGGCAAACGCCCCGCCTAAAGAAATCCGCGCGTTCCTTGCAAGAGTCCTCAAGTCCCCAGAACTAAGCCCCTTGCACGCTATTGCCAAAGAGGCACCAGGAAAACGCAACACACCCAACAGGTTCCGGCAGCGTTTCTTCATTACAATTTTTCTTATTTTGAGTATTTTAACTTCCCAGCTGGCAAGCAGCTATGCTGTTCCTTTACGAAATGCCACGGCAGCGGATTATTCTGTAACAGCGCCTCAAAAGAAATCCCTCGATGAGATATTATTAGGCCTGGGCTATACTAAAGATAAGCTCATGTCGATTAAAAAAGAAATGCTCAAGGGCGTAAACAAACTAAAAAAAGCCAATGCCATATCGCCTAATTTCCCCTTGGCTAATTTAAAGAAACGGGTAGCCTCTATAGACACCCGCGATCCTGAAGCAGTAGTCAAATTTTTACAAGAATGCATGGCTAATATGCCTTTTCTTAAAGAGCTCCAGCGTTACCGCGGCGATATCGAGCCTTTATTTATCAGTTTTTACAGGTATTTAGACAATACAGACGCATTCAACCAGGTAATCGCATGCGGTAAGCCTGCTTCAGATCCAGCAGATAGTAAAACAGCCGGGAATTTAATTGATAATGGGCCTGCCAGCAGCCAATTGTTTTATATCCTTTTAAAATCAAGCGGGCTCGATGTTAAGAGTGCGGTTACTTCCTGCGGATACGCATTTAATGTCATTGCTTTTACGGATTGCTGGGTTTTTATAGATTTGAACGCCCAGTTAATACAAAAAATAGACAAGCAATTCTACGTTGAAGGGAGCCCGAATATCTTTATTTTAAAGTCTCGGAAAGATATCCCGCAAATAAACGAACTATTGTATGAGAAATTATCTGTAACATATCCTTGTATAGATATCCTTGACTATGGCGATTGCGGGGCTACTCCGCTTCTTGAGATCCAGCTTGCCAATGCTTATTTTATGTTTAAGGAATATACTTTGGCTATCAAGCATTATCAGAAACTTATTGCTTCGGGTTATCGGGGGATATCTTTATCGGATATATATCTTCATTTAAGCATCGCGCGTTTCTATTCAGGCGACACTTGCCAGCCGGTCATAGATTTAAGAAATGCGATCTGCCTTGCCCCGCAGAAGCATTATCTGGATGCCGAAATTATGCCCGCAGGCCTGAAGGAACTTTATAGCAATTCTATCTTGGCAAAGCAGAAGGAGAGGCCGGAATTATTACAGGGCTTACCCGATAAAGTTTATAGCCCGGAACCAGCGCAATTATCCACTAAAGAGTTATCTCTTGATAAAATTTTATCCGCCCTGCATTATCCGCCGGATAAAATAGCATTGATTAAAAATGAATTAGATTGGCTGTCAGGGGAATTATCAAGCGAGAGAGAAGGAGATGCCAATCTTTTTGGAAGTTTGGCGCCTAAGAAGATAAGCGTGACCGATGCTGATCTTGCGGCAGGATCCCTCAAGGGCTGGATGGGCAAGCTTACAGGCCCCAGTGTAATTTCTTATTCTCTGTTTAATAGGGATCCATTATTTACGCTGTTTTATACCGGTTTAGATGATGCCGATATATTTGAAATTATAAGCGCAGTTGAAGGCATCGATCCTAATATAAAAGAATGGATGATGTACGACTTGTTAAACAGCAGTTCGCAAAGCCAATTAATCCATATTCTTCTCTGCCGGGGCGGGCTAAGCCCCAAAGGAGCGCTAACTCTAAATAGCTCTTTTAATATTGTTGTTTATCCCGATTCGTGGGTATTTGTGAGTTTTAAAGAAGAGTTTGCGCGAAAGGTCGATTTTAAATATTACCAAGAGCAAAAGCCGCATATTTTTGTTTTAAAAGAAAAGCAGGATATTCCGCAAGTAGACGATAAGCTCTACGAGATTTTACAGGATCGGTATGCTGTCTTCCATATTATGAATGGCCCTGGATTTACTCCTTATATCCACAAGAAAATGGCAGATACGTATTTCCAATTACATAGATATGCGCAGGCCGCGCAACATTATGAGGCTCTTATTAATATGGGTTATAGCGGATTCGATTTAGCTGAAGTTTGGTTTAGGCTAGGGGCTTCTTATTATTACGCGGGAGATGTCAATAGAGCGAAAGGATGCTCCAGGAAAGCAATCGGCTATTATGAAGAGATAATAAATAACTACCCGGTGTTTAAAGCCAGTGCTTTCGGTAACGATGGTTCATCGTTGGCAACATGTTATTTTAATCTTGCGATATCCTACTTCTGCTCGGGTGATACTATGAAGGCATTGAATAATTTCAATAATGTAGTGGCGCTTGATCCGGAAGGCATAGAAACAGATATTAAGAATATGCCTAGGGAATTACAGGATCTTTTTCAGGCAAGCCAAAAGAATAAATATCCTTTGACGAACGTATATACATCAGAGATTGGCCTCGGTGGGAAAAATATAGGGGAATATATTAGAGAGAGATTCGGGGTTTCTGTTATTTCAGAAAGAAAACAGATTCTTAGCGATTCTGAATTCCGGATGTTAGCACAACTTTTATCTTCTCTTCCTAAGAGATTCTACAGGGATTTTGGTATGTTCAGGATGGTTGAGGGCATGCCCGGCGTACCGTTGGGATGGGCGATGGGTATTTCTGCTGCCCCAAGGGTTTCCATATCGCTCGACGATTATACTGTTGAAAGCAATAAAAGATACCTGCGGTTCGGCGATATGAAGTCTCTTGCCCTTGTGCCGCGTATCTTTATGATGGTGGATGTCCATGAGATAGCGCATACTTATCATTTTAGTGCCCCCGAGGAGATCAAGGGTAAGATCGCGGATCTTCACAAGAGATCAGGGGATGACTTTGAAAATTTTGCCCGGTCTTATGGGGCTGAAAATGAATATGAGGATTTCGCTACCATGGTGGATACGTGGTTTAGCGACTCGGAGGCCCTGCTTTTACGCGCTTTATACAATCACCAACAGGGTAACCCCGTTCTCTTGGAAAAAGTTTTGTTGGTTGCCGGAATATTTTCGCAGTGGAATACCACATATATGTACCGCCTGGATTTTAATGAAAAAGGAGCAGTTATTTACAGGAAACAAGTTGATCTACAGCGGGACGAAGAAGGTAATATAATCGGTATCGGCAAGTATACAGATTTTAACCGCATCAAGGTATCTAGTGATGCGTTGATTCCTCTTTCTGGAAAGGCCCGGGAGATAACAGTTTCTAAAGACGGCACATACATCTATATAGATGGCATAATATATAAATTACAAGGCAAAGAGTATTGCGAGTCACCTGAATTATTATTGCCAGACATAGAAAGGCGTAAGCAATACAAGGAGTTTACAGAATTTCCGCAGAGATTTTTCGTACCGGAGAAGAACCTATTTTTACATGCGCGCATTGATTGCGTTAAGGCCTATGATATCATAACCGGAAAATTAATCAGCGAAGCGGATTTATCTAATGAGGGTATTATCCGTAGCCCTGTTTTCCACTCTTTCTCTAAAGCAGGCGATTCTATCTTATTACTTTGGACAGGGTATCTGGATGAGGGTTTTAAGGAGCCCGCGTTGATACTCACGGATTTAGAAGGCAGGATTAAAAAGGATTTGCCTTTGAAGAATTTTAGCAGTTACGAGAGGATCCCGTATTTTGCCATAGGTACCAATAACCAGTTTGCCCTTGTTGTAATGGCGGATAATAGCAATTTGGTAGATATAAAAGAGCAGAAAATAATCAAAAATTTCGGAGCAAAATTCGCTCCTTCAGAATTAAATAAAGGGTATTCCCCCCGCCATGTTGCTTTAAGCGATGATGGTAAGCTCGCCTGTATTATCTATGGTTATTCTATAGATAGATACACAGATGAGGAATTGATCGTGATTATTGACCTGGAGCAGGAGAAAATTTTACATCTTTTATCTAACGAGCATAGAATAGATCCGAATAAGCCTGAAAGCAGGCTGCAAATCTCAAGGAGCGCTTTCCGTAAGATCATGATTGATGCAAAAGAAGGCCGTATACTTCTATGGAATAGGTCAGCCGGTATTTATGTGGTGGATATAAAAAGCGGGGAACTCCTGGATATACTTGTAATAGGCGGAGAGCCTATTACAGATGTGGCCCTGACAAATAAAGAGATTTACTATATCCTGTCTAATCGCAATGGCATTTTTCGTAAGCCTGTATCCGGGCATTTAGCTCTTCCGGCTGCCGAAGTGGTCCCGGCCCCGGTCGAATATAATAAATTAAAAGCAGTGCAGCAAGAAAAATTAGCTGCGCAGGAGGATGTGCATATTTCAGGTTTCAAGAAATTCTGTATAGAGATTGCCGCTAAAATAAACCCTTCGGTTAGATCTCTCCTGCGTATTATCCGTTCGCTGGTTCGGATTCTCAGTATATTTAATCAACCTGTATTTGCTGCCGAGATTACATATGAGCCGGCCGTTATTCCAGACGGGAGCCGTTATTTATTACCGGATCCTTCTGTAATAGGGGCTTATCAAAAAAATGTAGCGCAAGTTAGTAAAACAATTACATCGGATAACGTCTCACTTCAACAACAACCGTTTTTAAATATGGGTTTTGCTGCGCATCCTATTGCCGGCCCGCCTGAGCATAAACTTGTTTCGGATGATTCTGCTTTTGTTGCTTATATTAATAACACAGGCACGCGCCGCGTTCATAAAAGGCAGGATCTTATAAAAGATATTTGGGAAGATTGTAAATATATAGCGCAGGATAAAGAGACTTTGAAGATGCTGGGGATAGGATTAGCCGGGACAGGAATTTTGATGACTACAGGTATTGATAAAAATGTGCAGAAATATTTTCAGAGCGAACATCCAATAGCGGGTATTTCTCCCGTCGGAGACCGCTTAGGGAGTGGCGGGCCGGTAGCATTAGGCGCTTTATTGTACTTTGGCGGAGAAATGGGCGATAATGAAAAGATGGCTGAAACTGGCAAGGCGTTACTTGGAGCTTTGGCAATAGACGGGCTTACTACTACTCTTCTGAAAGAAATTGGCGGAAGATCCAGGCCAAATAAAAGTACAAGCTCACATGAATTCAATATGTTTACAGATAGTAATGCTTCTTTTCCTTCCGGCCATACTTCGAGCGCTTTTACCTGCGCGGCTGTATTATCGGAAATGTATGACGATAAGCCGCTCTTAAAGATAGTAAGTTACGGCCTGGCAGGGCTTGTGGCAGTTTCGCGCATAGAAGATAACAAGCATTGGTTTACTGATTGCCTTTTTGGCGCGTTTAAGGGTTATCTGATAGGTAAAGCAGTAGCAAATAAAAGCAAGCGCGATCATAATTTTGCAATAGCCCCTTTTTGCAATACCGGTAAGAGCGGAAAATCGGATAAAAATTATTATGAATACGGAATATTTTTCAAATTTGAATTCTAAATTAATTTATAGAAAATTATTTTTAAATTGCTTAGTTTGTGGTAAAATAAACAAGGATGGGCAGTTTAGTTTTATTAACAATAAAGGAAATATTATAGGCTTGCTTGAAAGGGGGTGAATAAATGGCAGGTGATAGATTAAATGGCGATAGCGATCGGCGGATATTTGAGAGATTTAATGTAAGATTGCCAACGAGGTTTATTGATTCAAGAGAAAACGTGGAAGGACAGGCAGAAACCTACAATGTAAGCGCTAAGGGGTTGGGTCTTTTGTTGGATCAGGAGATTAAGCCCAATATGCCGTTAGAATTATGGCTGGATTTACCAGACAAGGGGACTCCTTTGTATACTCGCGGAAGGGTAATTTGGACGACTCAAATTGAGCCACGCCTGTGGCAAACAGGAGTAAGCTTGGAAAAAGCAGAATTAATGGGTATTTCAAGGATATTCCGGGAGCCAGCCGCAGAATAAGGCGCATCTTTAGGCTTGATTAAGGAGGCGCTACCTATAATTTTCCTTGACAATAGATTTAATTATGTTATACTTTGTTAAAGTGTTTAATAAGTATCGTTTCGGCAAGAAGGGTCGCTTGACCGAATTGACTTTATGAGCTTTGGGAGGGAGTCAATCCGGTTTTTTTTATCTCCTAAACCTATTAAACCTATGAAAAAAAATACATATTTTTTAAATAAGGCTAAACCAGTTGTCGGGATTATAGTTTTTGCATTAACATTGCTTTTTATTTCCTCTAACGCCTATGCTGCCTTTGATCTGCGGGTCCGGCCTTACGAAGGAGGCTATGACCTGCGCTATCACAATATCGATTTTGAAATGGGCAGGCAAAATAAAGAGATAGTTGTAGATATTACTTCAGATATCAATAAACAATACCGCCTTATTCAGGTGCTTCAGGAGCCCCTGACCAATGAACAGGGCACGCGTATTCCGGAGAATAGCTTTACTATCTATGCCCTCCACGGCACTAATAAATACGGCACAATAACCACTGAAAGCGATACTCCTGTATTCTTAGGCAGGAGCATTATCTATACTTCTAACCAGCAAGGCCTCTCCGATTCTTTTACCTTAGTCTATGGCCTGACACTTCTTGACGGGCAGGAGCCAGGTTCTTACCGCGGCAGGCTGCAATTTACTCTAGAGCCAATAGATTCTACTCAGGAGTCCCGGACAGTAATACTCAATATTTTCGCGGAGATAGAAGCAAAGTCGCGCATTGAAATAACTACTGCCTCTGGCAGCAAAGTCCTGCGCCTTCAGACAGCTACACCGGAGAAGAGAAGCCAGGATATAGTAGTCAATATCCTGGGAGGATTAGGCAGGCAATTTAAAATCATGCAGTCTTTAAACCAGCCACTTATCTCATCAGAAGGTAGCGAGCTTCAGCCTCAGTATATAAAATTTATGGTCAGGGATGCTACGGTAGGCACAGGCCCCACCCAGCCCCAGCCTCTTTCTTTGCAGGATAGCCTTATTTATACTTCCGGCATAAGGGGCCAACAAGATACTTTTACCGTCACCTACAGTTTAGAAGACCTAGCTGGCCAGCCAGCAGGCAATTACAGCACTTATATTAAATATTTTCTTGAAGGCGCAGATTTGCAGCAAACGGGCCTCATCGATACTCTGAGGCTGGAAGTAGAAAATCCGCGTATTTTTGATCTAGAGATCAATCCGGAACTAGGCGGAAGAATAGAATTCAAGGATTTAAAACCCCGCCAGCCTCCTAAGGCTTATGAAGTATTAGTAGAAGTAAAGAGCAATACCTCCAGGCGTTATCAGGTGAGCCAGAAGATTACTTCAGGATTGGTGAACAAGCAAGGTTATGAGATTCCCAGCCAATATTTTACCTCCCGGACAGAAGGGGTAGCCGGCATCAAGGGCGCGACGAAACAAGATCAGGGCCAGCCGGTAAATAAAGAGAAGGACATAACTTTATTTATTTCAGATGACGAAGGTTCTCCTGCCAGTTTTAAGGTGATTTATGAATTGACTCCTCCTCCGGATGTGCAGGCCGGGGATTACTCCGCAACCTTGGTTTATTCGTTATTGGAAATATAAGAAATTGCAAAGCACTATGCGTAGTATTATGCCAGTAAAGATCCTGACGGTAATTTTAGCTTTGTTGGCATTAACCTATATACAGGCATATGCAGACGGCACAACTGCCACCATTAATATTGGCGCGCAGGTGGCGGATTGCCTGGATTTTACTTGGAATATGCATCGGCTCCTCGGTGATGAGGATCCTCTGGCAGGCGATCCCGATCAATATGCAATGGATTTTCAGAATATCAGCGAACTTGACCCGGCAACATACCCCGGCCGTATGTTTACCGATATCTGGTATGCTTTATTTTTATGGGTAACCGCGGATAAGCCCTATCATATCAAACAGACTACGCAGTCTTTAATGACACAAGACGGACAATATAATTTGGATAAACATTTTGTAGTGATACCGGCCTATAGCGCTGACGATGCATGGGATGGCCAGTATCCGCAAGGCGCAATAGGAAATGATGCCTTAGGCCCGGCTAGTTTAGTAAAAAACGCGGATATTCTTTATTACGGTAATGAGGGTAAAAGCCGCATTGTGCGGCTTTATTACAGTATACCGGCAGAGCCAAAGGTTAATGTATCGGGATGGGAGCCTATTCCCACATCTCAATTTTCCGGTGATTACCATAGCACAGTAACGATTACTATTACGCCGCAGGCGCCATAAAAGCTAATGAAGAGACTTTATTTTATAATAATCCTTATCACACTTGGTTTTGTAAATCTAGCCAAGGCTAATACTATCAGCTTAGAGCCGGCCCGCGTCCGTTTATCAGTGTCCGCTGGCCAGGCAAAGAACGGAACCATCCATGTTGATAACCCTTCCAATAAAGAAATGAAGGTGCGGGCGTATTTAGAAGATTGGCGTTATAGTTCCTGTAAAGACGGCACCAAAGAATTTTTCCCTGAAGGCACACTCGCTTCTTCCTGCAGCCGCTGGGTAAGTTTTTCGCCGGCAGAATTTAGTTTGCCTCCTTTTGGCAGGCAGGTAGTAAATTATACTATACATGTCCCTCAGGGCTCCAAGGGCGGCTATTTTTCGGTGATGTTCTTTGAGACCGATCTGGCAGAAGTCAAAAATACTCCGGATTCAGAAGTGCAGCTTAAGGCAAGGTTAGGCGCGTTATTTTCTATAGAGATAAAAGATTCTATTGTCTGTAAAGCGGACCTGGAAAGTTTAAAGATAGAGAAGGAAAACGATACTCTTAAGCTCCTGGCACAGTTCAATAATAAAGGCAATGTTGATATCGCACCGAAGATCCTTTTTCATCTTATTGACAGAGAAGGCCAGGTTTTATGCCGGGGAAAATTCGATGAGATCTTTACTCTGCCGCAGGATAATGCCGAGGTTACTGCCGCAACGAAAATAAAATT
>JALOCE010000139.1 GCA_023227925.1 Candidatus Omnitrophota bacterium | reverse complement strand
TATGCTCTCTCTGGTGATCACTATTCCTGCGGCATGAGCATGGCCGCCAAATGCATTCAAAAACTCTTTGCATTCTAAAAGCGCATCAAAGAGATGAAAGTTTTTTATCGAACGCCCGGACCCCTTGCAGAGATCCTCGCTTAAAGAAATAACAATAGCGGGCCGGTAAAATTTATCCGCCAGTTTGCTGGCCACCACTCCTAAAACCCCCTGATGCCAATCTTCCTTGGCGATAACAATGACTTTATGCTCCTTGAAATTGATCTCTTTATTGATCAGGTCCTCGGCTTCTTCCAATATTTTACTTTCTATTTTCTGGCGCTGGCGGTTATGCGCCTCGACGATATCGGCAAGCCTGCTGGCCTCTTCATCGTTCTGGCTCATCAGAAGCTCCAGAGAGACTTCGGCGGAATCCAGGCGGCCGCTGGCATTGATGCGCGGCCCCAGGATAAAACTGATATAGGTAGAAGTAAACTTGCGCTCTCCTATTCCCGCGTTCTCTATTAAGGCCTTCAGGCCCGCTCTTTTTGTCTTCGGCATCCTTAATAATCCTTCTTTGGCAATGACGCGGTTTTCGCCGGTCAAAGGGACGACATCGGCGATCGTGCCTAAACAGACCAGATCCAGGTCTTCGACAAGGTTAGAACCGGTCAAGGCCTGGCAAAGCTTATAGGCAACACCCACGCCCGCTAAATCCCGGAATTTATAACTTGAGTTTTTTACCTTGGGATTGATAATACCGGAGGCCGGGGGCAGGGTATCCGAAGCAGGCTCATGATGATCAGTCACTATTACCTCTATATTATTGCGCCTTAATTCTTTTATCTCTTCATGGCTGCTTATCCCGCAATCGACAGTGATCAAAACTTTTGCATCTTTTTGTTTCATAAGCCCAAGGATATCTTTACTTAAACCATAACCTTCTTTTACGCGGTGTGGTAAATAATGGACCGCATCTACCCCGATTTTTTTAAGCGTATTTTTTAATAACGCCAGGCTGGTAATGCCATCCACATCGTAATCGCCGAAGACCATCACCTTCTCTTTATTCTGGGCCGCTTTCTTAATAAGGTTTACGGCCTTTTGCATATCAGAGAATGAATAGGGATCCAACAGGTGCCCCAAATTTACATTTAAGAATTTTTCTGCCTGCGCAACATCGTTTATTCCGCGATTGATCAAGATCTGCGCAAGGATAACGGAGATCCCGAGTTCTCTAGAGAAAGTATTCTGAAGGGGGATATTAGGAGAGGAGATCTTTAATATCTTATGCTTATGCATGAGTCAAGAAACTTACATCTTTTCGGGTTTTGAAATCCCTAATAAGCCAAGGCTCGTGGCGATCACAATCCTTGTGGCTTCGATAAGGGCCAGCCGCGCCTTAGTCAATGCCTCGTCTTGGCCTAACACGCGATGCTGGTCGTAAAACTTATGGAAACATTCGGAGAGCTCCTGCAGGTATATGGTGAGCATATATGGATCCTGTGTAGCCAGGCAGATATTCAATATCGAAGGAAGCTGCAGCAACTTCTTCATCAATATCAATTCCTCTTTTTCCTTCAATACTGTCAGGTCTACATCTTTTCCGGTCTCTACATTGCTCGTGCGCAGGATACTGCAGATCCTGGCATGGGCGTACTGGACATAATAAACGGGATTTTCCGAAGTCTGTTTCTTGGCTACATCCAGGTCAAAATCCAGATGGGCAGAAGTCCGGCGCATCAGGAAGAAGAACCTCGAGGCATCCTTGCCTACTTCATCAAGCACTTCCCTCAAAGTTATGTATTGCCCGCGCCGCGTGGACATTTGAACCGGCTTGCCCTGCCTGAAGATAGTTGCAAGCTGGACGATAATGATCGATATGGAATCCGGCTTATGCCCAAACGCCTCCACCGATGCCACCAGCCTGTTAATATAACCATGGTGATCCGGGCCCCAAAGATTGATCAGCCATTGGAAACCGCGTTTAAATTTATCTTCATGATAGGCGATATCAGGGGCAAGATAGGTATAACTCTTGTCGCTCTTTATCACTACCCTGTCCTTATCATCCTTGAAATCGGTAGATCTAAACCAGAGGGCGCCGTCCTGCTCATATAAAAACTTCTTTTCCTTTAAGTCATCAAGCGCCTTATCGATCTTGCCGCTTTCCCTTAATTTCTTTTGGCTATACCAGGAGTCGAACTTCACCCCGAAATCATCCAATTCTTTTTTGATTATATCCAAAATATAATCCGCGGCGTATTCTCCCGGGACCGGCGGCTTTATTTTTGCCTCTTGGATCTTTTTGGCAATATCATAAATATAGTCTCCCTGGTAATAATTTTCGGGAAATTCTATCTTCTCCCCCGCCAATTCCTTAAGCCTTAACTCTACGGAACCGCCCAGGATATTGATCTGGTTACCTTCATCATTAAGGTAGAATTCCCTCTGGACTTTAAAACCCAGAAAATCCAGGACATTCCCCAGGACATCGCCTACTGCCGCCTGCCTGGCATGGGCAACCGATAAAGGCCCGGTAGGATTCGCGCTGACAAATTCAAGTAAGACTTTCCTGCCTTTGCCGGTATCGACCCTGAAAAATGCATCCTTGTCCCTGATGAGATCTTTTAACTGTTCATAAAAATACCTGTCGCTAAGATAGAAATTTATAAATCCCGGGCCTTCCGGCTTTATTCTTTCTATATAATCCTTTAAAGGGCTCTTCTCTAAATGCTTTTTTATTTCTTCGATTACATTTGCGGCGACTTGCAAAGGAGGCTTACCGATTGCCTTACTTAAACGCAGGGCAATATTGGTAGAAAGGTCGCCGAAACGGCTGTCAGTTGGAAGGTCAAGATATAGATCTTCATTGGAGGTTCCCTCTAACCCTAAACCCTTCAACGAACTCTTGATTATCTGTATTAATGAATCCTGGAGATCTTTTTCCATTTTAATTAAACGGTCTGGTTGGCAGTTTTAAACCCTGAAAGGAAGTGCTCTTGGGGAAAAATCAATCCTCTTTACTTCTGGGTATCCTTACTCTTTTGGCGTCTGCCCACAGGCGCTCTAAAGAATAAAACTCTCTCGTAGGTTTATAAAAAATATGGACGACGACAGAAACAAAGTCTAAGACAATCCACCCCGACTCATCATTAGGGGAAACCTTAGAGAGAGATTTTATCCTATCCTTGACCAAATCTTCTTCAATTCCCTGCGCAATCGCATTTACCTGCCGTAGCGAAGTTCCGCTTAAGATGACAAAATAGTCACAGAAGCTGGAAACCTTACGCATGTCCAAGAGGACTATACTTTCAGCTTTTTTAGATTTGGCGGTTGCTACAATACGTAATGCTAATTTTTTTGCTTCTATAGTAGCTACCTCCTTAACGAGGTTGTTATTTCTTTCCCATGATCTTGTACATGCCGGTACCGCAATCAGGGCATTTGCCCTTCATTGCTGCGCGGCCGTTTTTCATCGTGACCTTCTGTTCGTCCTTCATTTCTCTGAGCTTCTTGCATTTTACGCAATAACCTTTTTCTGCCATTTCTTCCTCCTTGTTTTGTTAGTTATTTATATGATTTCACTCGCTTAAAAATATATTATACCCTTAAAAAAGAAAGGGTCAATTCTTTTTTGCATGGTGATTCACGTGGCGCTCTTCTATTTCGCCGACAATCTCTTCGGTCAGGTCCTCTAATGTGACCAGGCCTAAAGTCTTTTTATTGGCATCGATTACCACGGCGATCTGCAATTTATCCGATTGGAACTTCTTCAGGAGCTCCGTTACGCGCATTTGACTGGAAACATAATAAGCCTCATGGATCAAGTCCTGCAACAGGAAGAGCCCCTTATCTCTCAATATATAAAGAAGATCATGGGCATAGATTATGCCTATGATATTATCGACAGAGCCGTCATAAACAGGCAGCCTCTCATGGCCCTGTTCGACAAAAATATTCAACAGGTCTTCCGAGGTGGCATTCTTATTGACTGCTACGATTTTGCCCTTGGGGACCATTACGTCAGCCACAGTAGTGTCGCCGAATTCAAAGATGCGCTGCAGCATCTTACCCTCTTCATCGCTTAAGAACCCCTCTTCCTTGCCTAATTCGATCATCAGGCGTAATTCCTCTTCGGT
>JALOCE010000138.1 GCA_023227925.1 Candidatus Omnitrophota bacterium | reverse complement strand
AATCGCGTTATGTGGTAAAATAAAGGTAGTAAAAAGTAATATCTATTCTTCCATATAATATTAGCAATAAATGGACAGTTATGTCAAGTGTTAATTTAGCCAAACGGATAAAAGAGCTAAGACAGAAACACAAAATAACCCAAGATAAGCTTTCAAAAAAAGCAGATATCCCTTATAGTACATTAGCCAAGTTAGAATCCGGTTATACTCCAAACCCTTCAATGGAAACGTTAATCAAAATAGCGGATGCGTTTGGAGTTGGTTTAGATGAGCTAATTGGGAGAAAAAAATAGTTGTTAGATTTTGCCACCTTTTACGTCAATTAAGGTAGGAGGTGGTAAATATGCAGGAAGAAATATACAAGTCACCATCATTTATATCTATGACTACCCTCACCCAAGAAAAAACGATACACAAAAAAGACATTTTTGAATCAATCAAAAGTGTTCCGTTTAAGCCGTATTTTGAAGATAAGAAGCATAAATTAATTCTTTATAAAGAGAATTGCTTCGATGCCCTGCCGAAAATTCCCGAAAACTCTATTGATATGATTTTTGTTGATCCACCTTATTTTCTTTCTAATGGAGGAATTACCTGTCACGCCGGTAAAATGGTTTCAGTTAATAAAGGGAAGTGGGATGTTTCTAAAGGAGTGGAAGAAAATTATATTTTTACTCAAAGATGGTTAAGAGAATGTCAGAGAGTTCTAACTTCAAACGGCACAATCTGGGTATCTGGTACTTCTCACATAATTTATACAGTTGGCTCTGCTATGCAGACTTTATGCTACAAGATATTAAATGATATAGCTTGGTTTAAAGTTAACCCTCCGCCGAATTTAAGCTGTCGCTATTTTACTCATTCTACCGAAACCATTATCTGGGCAGCAAAAAATAAAAATAGCCGCCATTATTTTAATTATGAGTTGATGCGAAAGATGAACAATAACAAGCAAATGCTGAGCCTATGGTCCATTAAGGCCCCTGGGCCGTTAGAAAAAATATATGGAAAGCATCCTACGCAGAAGCCCTTGGAGTTGTTAAATAGGATTGTATTAGCTTCTACAAAACCCGGGGATGTAATTTTAGACCCCTTTCAGGGCAGTGGCACTACCGGCATTGCCGCATTTAGAGAAGGAAGGCAGTATATAGGTATTGAAATTGAGGAAGAATATTTAAAGACTTCTATAAAAAGACTAAAAGATGCTTTTAGGGATAAGGAAAAACTAAGTGGCAATTCTTGATAGAGAAGCGGCTATTAGAAAATTAAAAGAATTGATTGGCAAAGATTTGCGGCCTTTGGCTTCAAAATTTGACGTGACAGTTTTTACTGACGAAATTAACCATAAGGGACGCAATAAGGGCTGGGCCGGTCAAGTTCTAGAGAGGTACATTGGATTGGGGGCAAATAATATTCAAGCCCCGAATGGTGGCCGGTGGGAATTAAAAATGGTTTCGCTTAAAAAGCTTAAAGATGGGGCTATTGTTCCTAAGGAGACGATGCAAATTACTATGATTAATCCTGAGCAGGTTAAGAATACACCCTTTGAGAGCAGTCATTTATTAGCAAAATTAAGAGAGACGATTATTTGTGCAAGGCTCTATAACGATATAAATGAAACACAGTCTTTTTTGATTTCGGTAGGTAAATTTGATTTGGGGGATAGAGATTTGTATGAGCAGGTTAAGAAAGACTATAATTTAGTAAGAAACGCCATAAGAACGCGAGGATTTAGAGTTTTAACCGGGGCTATGGGCGCTTATGTTCAACCGCGTACCAAAGGCGCGGGACACGGAAGTATTAGTCGTGCCTTTTATGCACGGCCGGTATTTATAAAGAAAATATTAGACCTTTAAAAAACTTGACAAAATAAAAAAACGTGGTATAAAGTTAACATATAATGTGTTGATGCGATACGGTGACTTGCAGGCTTATGGCCTCAAGATGCGCATTAAACACTAACAATGAGACACCGCTCAAAAAGAGGAGGGAAGTATGAATGCTGCACCGAAGGAGTACCGCCTACCGGTCCTTCAGGACCAAATTCGTAGCATCAAAGACCCTTACAATAGCGAACTAACAATAATTCACGCTTTTGTGAAAGTTCGCGATTTGCCTAACGGCCACATACCCGATAAAATTAATCCTCGTTCACATGAAGTCGTTAGGATGGAAACCAGGATTCCGCAAGCCATAACCACTTCTTTAACTGAATACCCAGAGATATTTCATCTCATAAATAGGGGCTGTTTGGTGTTAGCTAAGAAGGCATGGTATGATAATCAAACGCGTACTTTACACTTCGTTGTGGAATCTCCAGAGGAAAATGGTATGGTAGATGGCGCTACGACTGATAGAGTGTTAGCTAAATTGAAAGAACAAGTTTCAAGGGCCGATTTCTCTACTTTAAAAGAAGAGGAAATTCCGGATCACTTTAAAGAATCCTATATTCACCTGGAGATTATTGCGGGAGATATGAATGATGAACTGCGCTTAAAATTGGCAGATGCGCGCAATACAAGTGAACAAGTTAAAGCATTTAGCTTGGAAGATTTAGGAAGGGGATATGATTGGCTAAAAGAAATTCTCGAGAAGTCAGAGTTTAAAGATAAAGTACGGTATCGGGAAAATGAGCCTAAACCTGTTGATATTCGAGTGGTCCTTGGGCTGCTAACCTTATTCCACCCATCTTGGAACGACAAGAAATCCGACCCGATAATTGCTTATACAGCCAAAGGAGCAGTTATTGATAACTACAGAGATGACACATGGAAAGAAGGATACAAGAAGCTGGCACCAGTAGTAATAGATATCCTTAAGTTATACGATTACATCCACGTAGATTTCAATGACGCTTATAGGGCTGCTTATGCTTCAAAGAATATAAGCGGAAGCTCTAAATTAGGGTTACGTAACGAAGTTAAATATAGGAAAGCAGAAAAAGCAAAAGAGCTTCCTCTGACGGGAGCGCGAACGCAATATGTACTTACCGATGGTTGGCTTTACCCACTTTTAGCATCGTTGCGTACACTTTTAGTTTGGCCAAAGAGTGGGAGGGGAGATGTAAAGTGGGTTACGGATCCCTTTAAGTTTTTTAAAGAAAATGGTCCGGATTTAGTTTTTGATCTTGTTGAACAATCCGAAGAACTCGGACGCAATCCAAATGCCACAGGTAAAAGTAGAAGAGTATGGAGCGGTTTACGGATGAGAGTAGAAAATCAGCTCTTTAAATCGGGAGTCGTTATAGCGTAGTTTGGCAAAAGTATCGGGGGGAGTCCCAAGCTCCTCCCTTTTTTATTGGAGGGGTTTATGGAATGGCATGAAGCGTACGAAAAAGTTTTTCCTTATTGTGTTAAAATTGATAGTGAAACTGGATTTGGAACAGGATTTTTGTTTGCGTACAATAAAAATAAGAAAATAGCTGCCATAGCAACGGCAGCCCATGTTGTTAATGATGTCAACTGGTGGCTTAAGCCATTAAGAATTATTCATTATGAGTCGAATTCAAACATACTTTTACTCCCGGAGAACAGAGCTATTTGGATAGACCAACAGAATCGAGATGCGGCTACAATCATAGTTAATGCTGAATTGTTGCCTTTCCCCGCAACAATTCTTCCCTTACTTGCTTCGAACCACCATCTAAAGATTGGGGTTGAGGTTGGTTGGGCAGGTTTTCCAGCTATATCTCCAAATAATTTTTGTTTCTTCTCTGGGCCTATTAGTTTTTTTCTTGAAAACGAATCCACGTATCTTATAGATGGTGTCGCAATAAACGGTGTTAGCGGTGGTCCTGTTTTTAGAAAGTTATCCAAAGAGCAAGCGCAACCAGAACTCGTAGGTATTGTTTCAGCCTATAGAGCCAATAGAAGAGCAACAGATACGTTACCAGGTTTACTGGTTGCTCAAGATATTACCCCCGTTCATGAGCATTTACAACAGATGAATAGCTTAGATGAAGCACAAGAAAAAGCAGAAAAGCAAAGACAGGAACAGAAACAGCAAGAAGCCAAACCAGAAAACAGCGAAGGGGTAAAGAACTAAATTAGGCTTGAGGATTATTTCTGAAATAAAAGTAAGAAAAAAAGTACTTCTCATGAACTCGCGCTTATTCGGTCAAATACGGTCGTATAAAAATAG